>CANLKN010000023.1 GCA_947491475.1 Akkermansiaceae bacterium
TGAGGTTGAGAATCTGCTTGAGGACGATCACATTGCTGCGGGTTGGTGGTGTGTTTTTCATAACACCCTACCGAGTGGCAGGGATTTAAACTCAACACCAGCCCGCTTTTCCTTCCCTAGCTAAGCCGTCCTGTGGGACGGCTGTGAAACTTTTTCATGAACACCAAGACACAACGTAAGAATGCGGTTTCCGCTTTCCTCACCAAGCTCACCGCCAGATCACTTTGCGTAGTGATAGGGCTGTTTCTTTACCCTCTGATGGCTTCCGCGACGCCAGCGCCCGATTTTCGGGAAGCCTCCTGGGTGTGGGCGGATGCGAATGGCGACGGGATCGAGCTTGCTGATGGACCGGGAAGCGAATTCGCGTTTCTAAGGCGCACGTTTGACTTGCCGGAAGGATCAGTGGTCACCCGGGCCGTGATTTCGCTGACGGCTGATAACTCGGCCGAGGCATGGGTCAACGGCGAGGCGGTGGCCAAGTCGAACGTGGACTGGCGGCAATCGGCTGCGGTAGATGTCAGTCAATGGCTGAGACCCGGAAAAAACGTGATCGCGGTGCACGCCCAGAACATCAAATTGCCGAGAGATGCAGGCGGTGTGATTTGTGCGCTGGCGGTGACCTACCGCTCGGCAGATGGCACGGAGAGTGAGTTGGTCCTTGGCAGCGACGCCTCTTGGCAGGGAGCACCGGACGCGCCGGAGGGCTGGGAAAAGCCTGGATTTTCCGATGCGGCTTGGAGGTCGGCAGTTCCGTTGGTACCGCTGGGCGGCGCTCCATGGAACAACCAATTTACCGGAGCCGAGGGCGGCATTGCGGGTGAGGTGCCGGATTTCCAGATTGGCGGCGATGGCAAGCTGCTGTCTCCACTGCGGGACTTGCTGAAGCGGCATTATGTACCCGGTATCTCCTGCACGTTGTGGGATCCATGGCTGCCGCGCAGCCTCCTATGGGTAGGAGTGAATCCCGGCAAGATTGATGTCGGCACGCGGCGATTTTACCGGAACAGCTTGCTTGGGCGCGAGATCACCGCGGAGGGATATGTCGAAATGCGGCAGCACCGTGGCCTGGGTTTGCCGGAGGGCTGGCCGTTCCCATTTTGGACGCAGGGCCCGGGGGTGGGCTGGCATTTCTCAGTAGCGGGCAATCCATATGGCTCGCCAATCTACGGCATCAACAAGGCGGTGAATGCGGACGGATGGACTCTGGATGGCGCGACGACCGAAGGCTTTGACGATCTCAAGGGCTGGACGATCCGGTTTGACAGGGCCAACGCCGCCATCACATCCCCGGCCTGCAAAGCCGCAAAAGCCATGGCACCCTACGTCCGCCTGGAGTGGCGCGCACAGGGCCTGCCCGCGACCGCGCAGCCCTACCTCGAGTGGACAACGGAACCACAACCGGAATTCTCCCCCGAACGCCGGGTCTATTTTTCTCCGATCCAGGCGGCGGATGACCTCCAGTTCACGATGCTCCCGCTGCATGAAATCCCCGGCTGGGAGGGGCCGATCACCCGCTTTCGCATTCATTTCGACAATCCGGTGGATGCAAAAGTGAGCATCGTCGCGCTGTTCACCGCGCAGGACACCCGTCTGCCAATCACGAATTCGGACTTCGTTCTGGGCAGCACGGATTTTTATAATTTGAGCGGAGACCTTGATTTCCTTCGCCTGCAGATCAACCGCCTGCGGACGGCGATGGGCTACTCCCTCAAAGAGTTCGGTGTGGAGAAAAACGGCATCGCTTATGTGCCATGGCCCGGCCACGAGGGGCGCAGCGGCGTCACATGGGTGGATGGGAAAAAAGTCCTCCGGCCCGGCGAAGGAGTGGGCAACAACTACTACGATCTTCTGCCGTTCGGCGCATGGGACGCCTATTTGAACATCCGGATTTACGCGGCGTTGCGGGCGATGGCGAAGCTGGAAAAGGCAATCGAAGCCTCGCCGCAATGGAATCTGCCGGAATCCCCCCTACGGCGATCCGCGGAAGAACTCGATGCCATAGCCGATCGGTTGCGGACGGAATTCCAGAAGAAATTCTGGAACCCGGCAGCCGGTCGCTTTGTCGGAGCCATTGATGTGGACGGAGTCGCGCATGATTACGGATTCACGCCAATCAACATCGAGGCGATCGTTTACGGCTTGGCGAGCGAGCCGCAGAGCCGCGAAATATTCGAATGGCTCGATGGCAAACGGCTTATCGAAGAGGATACCTCGCAAGGTGAGGACATTTACAAATGGCGTTTCGGCCCCCGCGCCACCACACGCCGCAACATCGACTACTATCAAGCGGCATGGACCGCTCCCGAGAACATTCCCTTCGGCGACCAAATCCAGGATGGCGGTGCGGTGCTCGGGTTTTCCTATTATGACATCATGGCCCGCATTCAAACTCTCGGGCCGGACGATGCTTGGAAGCGCCTCAAGGCAATCCTCGACTGGTATCAGGAAGTGCAGGCCTATGGCGGCTACCGGAAATACTACGACGATCACGATGGCATCTTGCAGGGCGGCGGCCCGCCCGGCGGGCTAGGCCTCGACCAGGAGTTCTTCGAGAGCGTGATGCTGCCGAGCGTGCTCCTGTATGGATTCCTCGGAATAGAACCCACGCCGACCGGTCTGGTGGCAAGACCACAGCTTCCCGCCGATTGGCCGTCGCTGGAGATCACGAACATCGTTTACCACGATTGGCGGTTCTCACTCACAGCCGATCCCAAGGCAAAGATTTTGACCGCAAAGGTCGCTGCTGGAAATTCCGATGCACTGCGGATCGCACTGCCCGAAGGCTGGCGTTTTGTGAGTGAGAAATCACCGTAAAAATCCTGCCTCCACTCCCGTAACATCGCATCTACGCTCACCCCGCTTCATCATGAACCATCTGAAAATCACCGTCAGGATTTTACTGGTCACCGCGACGCTCATCGCGCCGCTCGCTGCCGCCGAAATCTCGTTTTCAGGCTACCTGCTCAACCGTGCCGACTGGCGCAAGCCCGATGCCCCCAAACTCGAGCCAGCGACCAATCAGGATGTTGATATGGACAAGGACGGAATCCTCGGGACGCAAGGGTATGTCCTGTTCGGCCCGGCCGGACAAGAAACCGGCAAAATCCCGGTCGGCAAGGAATGGCTTCAGAACGTGACCCGCCAGTTGCCTCCATGGGTGCACCAGTTGGAGATTCTAGCCCCTGCGGAAATGGGACGGTTCCCGGGTTATGCCGTGATCAATGATCCGGTGAAAACCGATCTTTCCTTTAACTCGGGCGCTCTCATTCTGGAGACCAAAGAGCCGGAACTTCCGCTGCTGAAAATCACTTTCGGCGACGGCGCGCCGCCCACCATCCGGATCGGCCTGATGGTGGACAACCTCGATAGCGGCACCTATAACACGCGCGCGTTTTTCGCGCAAACGGGGAAGCAGAAAGTCGGCCCGATCGTCACTTTGGTCCAGAACGGTTCCAGCAACGGAATCCCTGATTATTACTTCTTTGACGTGATCGACACCAAGCCCGGCGAAAATGTCACCTTCCTCGCCGAGCCCGGCCCCGGCGGCATGGTCACGCTGGGAGGTCTCACCTTCGATTCGGTTTCGCCGAAACACTACGCGGAATTCCGGCACCCGGACCGCTACCTGAAGGACTTTTACGTCTATAAGAACGGCGACACCTATCACCTCTTCTACAACATCGGCCTTGCGGACGGAAAGCAGGAGTGGCAGCAACCGGGAAACGAGGAAATGTTCGGCCACGCCACCTCGAAGGATCTGCGGAAATGGGAATACCATCCCGGCGTTCTCATCACGCAGCCGCTGGGTTGGGAAGAAGCCACGGTCTCCGCACCTTCGATTGTCAAACGCGATGACGGAAACTACTACATGGCCTACACGGGATTCGACCGCAACGCGAACCAGCAGATGGGTCTCGCCGTCAGCAAGGATCTCTTCGAATGGAAGCGTGTGGCCGCCAACCCCATCGCACGCGGGCCGTCGTGGTCATCCTGGCAGCCGGGAGTGTGGGCGGACTTCCGGGACCCGGATCTGTTCCCGATGGCGGACGGATTCACCTACATGTTCAACACCGTGCATGTGCCTGATGTCGGCGGTGCGGTCGCCATCTCGCGCTCAAAGGATCTCCTCGAATGGGAGGATCTCGGACCCCAGCGCGCGCTCTATCCCGGGTTTCATGCCGCGGAGAGTGCCCGCGCCTTTCTCCACGACGGCAAGGTTTATGTGTTCATCGGAGGTGGCGGCTCGGCCTTGATGGTGACCGACGACATCATGTCCGGAAAATGGGAGCATGTGCCTTTCGATTTCCCTAACGACGGGCTCTGGTCGGGATGGGAGATTGTGGAAGGTCCCGAGGGACAAATGCTCTTCTGCGCCTTCAAATGGAAAATGTTTGGAAATTTCATTCACTTCTGGGAGGTGGATTGGGAGAATGGCGTCCCGCGTTTGCGGCGCTGAGCAAAATTTCATCATGCAATCTTCAAACGCACTGCGCGCCAGCATTTCCCGCACGACACTCACCGTGGCGTTGATCGTTTTCGTGCTCGCGGGATTTGCGGCATGTATGCCCGGCGACCGCTGGCGACTATTTGCTATTTCTGGCTTGTTTGCGATTGTGCCGATGCTCGTCGGGCCGAGATGGTATCATTTTGTCGGCGCGCTCCTCGTGCTTGGAATGGCGATGAGTATCGATGGGGATCTCAAGGCTGGCAGGGAGTATCAGAAGCAGCGGCAGGAGCGGCAGGAGCGGTGGCTTGCGCGTGCTTTAAAGAATCAAACCAATAACAAAGACACCACAATGATCCAATACCCCGACCACCGACCCGCCGCCCGCCTCCGTCTCGATGCCATGGACGAAGGCATCGTTTTCCGCCATGGCCAGGGCCCGAAACAATGCGATGCCGGAGGAGCCCGCGAAGCCAGCGTGGTGCTGCATGACGGCATCTATCATTTGTTCTATGATGGCGCGGAACCGGGCGTCGGCTGGCTGGCCTGCCTCGCCACCAGCACGGATATGAAAAACTGGGAGCGTCACGGGCCGGTGTTCAGTTATGGCGAGCCGGGAACGCCGGATTCGCACACCGCGACTTCACCATGGTTCATTCACGAAGACGGGTTGTGGCATGCGTTTTACGTCGGCTGCCGCAAGACGAGCCCGCCGCCTGATTGCATTCCGCATGCGCCGTATCTCACCTGCAAGGCGGAGGCTGAAAACCTGCGCGGCCCATGGAAGAAGCGCTACGATGTGGTGGCGGTGACCGCGGAGCCGGAAACTTATCGCGGAGAAACGGCCAGCCCTGGATTCCTGTTCCGCCACGATGGCCAACTGCGGATGTTTTTCAGTTCGGCGGAAGGCGAGGTTTCCGACACGGCGGTCAAAATCAAGCGGACGCTCGGCATGGCCAGCGCGCCGCATCCGGACGGCCCGTGGACGGTGCCGGGCCAGCCGATCCTTCCGATCGAGGAGCAGATCGAAAACAGCTCGCTCTATTATGAGCCGTCCAACCAAACCTGGTTTCTTTTCACCAACCACATCGGCATCAATGACCAGGGCTGGGAATACACCGATGCCATCTGGGTCTATTGGTCCAAGGATCCGTTGAAGTGGAACCCGCAGGACAAGGCGGTCGTGCTTGATGGCAAAAACTGCACTTGGAGCAAAAATTGCATCGGCATGCCCTCGGTGCTGCCGGTCGATGGGCGCCTCGCCATTTTCTACGACGCCGCGGGCGGCGATTCGGTTTCCCACATGGGCCGCGACATCGGCCTCGCCTGGCTGCCGCTTCCGCTCAAGCCACCCGTCCAGCCAGCGCCTTGAGTAACAAATTCCGGCGGTCGGCGCGGATCGGGCGCAGCGAAAGGTGGATGCCCGAGCTTTTCCCGGCATCGTGGTGCAGTGTCAGCACCCTGTGCCGGGCATCGACCTCCATACTATGCACTTCCTGCCAAACCACGAGGCGCATGCCATCAGCCGGGCGGAAGAACGGGAAAATTTCGATCCCCAGTGGAGTGAGGATCAGGTAGGCACGTCTGGTGAGGCGCATGGCCAGGCGCGCCGTGACCAGTGAGGCGAGCAAGGGCAAAAGCGCCCATGCCGGATGCGGCAGTTGCGGGTTGGTGCTGCGATAGATCGAGGTGGCGGCTAGCGTTAGCGCCACCGCCGCCAGAACCGCGGCTGCCAGCCAAAAAATCACGGCCTGCCCTGAGCGGGTGAAACGCAGTTCCTTATCCGGTGATTGGATCCCCGCTGTCATTGGCAAGCATTTCCTTGCGCCAGCGCCATCAGTCCGACCGATTCACCATGGGCCATCCTGGCGAATTTTTCAGGGGGTATGGCGATAAACCCACCGTTCACAGTGTGCTGTCTAACTTGGAAAAGCATGGTTTTCAAAAATCAGATCCTTGGATCGCCATAAGCGCCGAGTTGCGCCTCCAATTCCGCCGCCAACTGTTCCCGTCCGGTGGCCTTTGCCAGGTCAATACGCAGAGCCAGCGTTTGCGGCAATTTGAGTTCGTCCTCCGTCATTGCGGCGATGCACTCGGCCGCCGTCTCGTGATCGGCAATCGCCAGCGCACCCTCGGCCTGGGCATGCAAGGATGGCTCTTCTCCGGCGAGCGGCGGCTCCCGGTAAACCGCCCAACTCGCATGCTCCGGCAAACCTGCCGGCTCGTTCACCTGCTCCAGATAGACCAGTTCATCGCCGGCTTTCGTCTGCCGCAAATGATTGATCACCAGCACCAATGTCAGCCCAAACAACGCAAATGAAATTTCCAACAAGAACGGCGTGGTCGCCATCCCCATCATGAAACCCAGCCACTCGCCCAGGAATCCAGGGACATGCGGAACCCACAGCAGGAGCCCGCAAATCACCACCGCAATCGCGAGAAAAATCGCCGCAGCGATTGCAATCTGCCGTTTTTGTTCATTTGTCATTTTGCTCATGCGTGCGGCCAGATTAACCAAAAAAGGAAGATGGGAACCACTGATTTTACTGATTAACCTGATTTTTAAGAGCTTGGAGTCCACATACGAGTGGGCCGCCCTTGGCAAGGCGAGCGCGTATTCAATCACAGCGGCAACCTTGGGTATATCGCATATTTAGCGAACCATCGCCGGTGGAAGTTTCCACTGACGCCGTTCCGAAGCCCTGTTTGCCCTATCCAGCCTGCTGATCTGCCGTCGGCGCGGCAAATAACAGCGGAAGGTGGATTCGCTCTTGGCGGGATGCCCCTCTGCCCCTAAACACCGCAGCCATGCGGCTTTTCGACACGCTGACCCGGACCGAACGCGAACTGCGCCCGATGGACGGCGCGTCATTTCGTTTTTATTGCTGCGGCCCCACGGTTTACGGGCCGGCGCACATCGGCAACTTCCGCACCTTCGTGCTGCAGGATGTGCTGCGCCGCACGCTGGAAACCGGCGGCACGCGCACCCTCCACGTCCGCAACATCACCGATGTGGACGACAAGACGATCCGCGATTCACAAAAGGCGGGCCAAACATTATCCGACTTCACCGCTGGCTGGACGGAAAAGTTCCATCAAGACTGCGAAAAACTCGGCCTGCTCGATCCACACATCGAACCCGGCGCGGTCGATCACATCCCGCAGCAGATCGCGATGATCAAACAGCTCGCCGCCAAGGGCCATGCCTACGCGTCCGATGACGGGTCTGTGTATTTCAAGATCTCGTCGTTTCCCGGCTACGGCAAACTCTCGCACCTCGACGAACGCGAGCTCGATCTCGGCAAAACCCAAAACGCCCGCGCCAATGCGGATGAATACGAGAAGGACAGCGTGTCCGACTTCGTCTTGTGGAAAACACGCCGCCCGGAGGACGGTGAAAATTTCTGGCCCTCACCATGGGGAGAGGGCCGCCCCGGCTGGCACCTCGAATGCTCGGCGATGATCCTCGAGTATCTGGGCGAAAATTTCGACCTCCACTCCGGCGGCGTCGATCTGGTGTTTCCGCACCATGAAAACGAGATCGCCCAGAGCGTATGCTCGTGCGGCGGGCACTTCGCCGCACACTGGTTTCACATCACCCACCTGCTGGTGGATGGCGGGAAAATGTCCAAATCGCTCGGCAATTTATACACTCTAACCGATCTCGAGACCCGCGGCTTCACGCCGATGGAGGTCCGCTATGTGTTGATCGGCGGGCACTACCGGAAACAACTTAACTTCACACTCGATTCGCTGCACGCCGCACGCGAGGCGCTGGCCAAGCTCGCCAAAGGTGCCCGCAACCTTGCCGCGAAAACCGGTGGCGATGTGATACTGGATTCCGTCGGCTTCGGTCCCTTCCAAGCCGCGTGGGACAGCCTAAACTCCGACCTCAACACGCCTGCCGCGCTTGGCTGCTTGTTTACCGGCTTGCGCGAAGCCGCGCATCTCACAGGGGTGGAAGCCGCCGCCGCGCTTGCAGGA
This sequence comes from Akkermansiaceae bacterium, assembly GCA_947491475.1. GTDB lineage: Bacteria > Verrucomicrobiota > Verrucomicrobiia > Verrucomicrobiales > Akkermansiaceae > Luteolibacter. The sequence goes on from CANLKN010000023.1 coordinate 8,429, forward strand.
TTCAACCGCGTGCTGCGCGCACTCGGACTCACGCTGCCTGAGGAAAAAGACGACAACACCGAAGTTCCCGAAAGCATCCGCAGCCTCGCCGAAACCCGCTGGCAGGCACGGCTTGCAAAGAACTGGGCCGAGTCCGACCGCATGCGCGACGAACTCGCCGCCCAAGGATGGCTCGTCAAGGATGGCAAGGATGGCTACACGCTGGAGAGTCCGTAGTCCAAACCATGCGCACCCAGCTCATCGGGCCGACCTTCGAATCATGGCGCGACGCCGCGCGGAATTTGCTCGCGGCGGGCGTGGAGCCGAATGCGGTGTTGTGGTCGGACAATCCGGATGAAACCGCCGTGTTTGCCGGCGAACCAATCATTCCGAAGCGTCTCCGGGCCCCCAAAGTATCCGCCACTTTTCTCAAAATGGCGCGCAGCGCGGCGGAGCACACTGATCCGCGCAAATGGGGCCTGCTGTATCGCCTGCGCCTCCTGAACGAGCAATCCCCGCCCGCATCGGACGAAGGCTAGCGCTTGCACCCGCCCGAAGTGCGGTGTATGGCCTCCGTCCCGGCGGGCGATCCGCCCTACCCCATCTCTCTCATGATCAAGTGGATTCTCCAGAAAATCGTCGGCAGCAAGAACCAGCGCGAAGTGCGCCGCATCCGTCCAACGGTGGCCCGCATCAATGAAATCGAAGAGGCGTTGCAGCGCGAACCGGAGGAGAAATTGCGTGAAATGACTCGCAACTGGCAGGCCCACCTCGCCCGCTACCACACGCTCAATGCCCCCGCAAAACCGCTGATCGAGCGCATGGGTGCGGACGAACTTGCGACCACCGCCGCCGCCCTCGAAGCGCGCCTTGCCCCGCTGCGCAGCGAGTTTCCCGCACTGCCGTCCCAAGTCTTGCCCACTCCGGAATCGATCGATGCCGCCAAGGCCGCCTTCCACGAAGCTGAGTCCTCGTTTCCGAAATCCCGCGCCAAATATCTCGAACAAATCCTGCCCGAGACCTACGCCGTGGTCAAAAACGCCGCCCGCCGGATGTGCGGCACCACCATCACCGTCAACGACCACCCGCTGCTTTGGGAGATGATCCACTTCGACGTCCAGCTCATCGGCGGCGTCGCCTTGCACCGCGGTATGATTGCCGAAATGCAAACCGGCGAAGGCAAAACCCTGGTCGCCACCCTGCCCGTCTATCTCAACGCGCTCACCGGACTCGGCGTCCACATCGTCACGGTGAATGATTACCTCGCCCGCCGCGACGCCGACTGGATGGGCTCTCTCTATCAGTTTCTAGGCCTCACCGTAGGCTGCATCCAGAACCAGATGCCACCGTGGGAACGCCGCGCTGAATACGGCTGCGACATCACTTACGGCACCAACGCCGAGTTTGGCTTCGATTACCTGCGCGACAACGGCATGGCCTCCACCAAGGACGAGCAGGTCCAGCGTGGCCACTACCTCGCCATCATCGACGAAGTGGACTCCATCCTCATCGACGAGGCACGCACGCCGCTCATCATTTCCGGCCCCTCGTCGCACACCTCCCACCAGTTCGACAAATACAAGCCGCTGGTCGAACAACTCGTCAAACGCCAGACTCAGCTTTGCAACGAAGTCGCAGCCGAAGCGAAACAATTGTTAGATGCCGGAGATAAGGACGGCGCCGGCCGCCTGCTCTACAAGCTCAAGCTCGGCCAGCCGCGCAACCGCCAGCTGATGCGTTTCATGGAGGAGCCGGAAATGCGCAAGCTGCTTGAAAAAGCCGAGCTCTCATTCCACCAGGATGCCCAGAAAAAGGAACTCTTCGAACTGAAAGAAGAGCTTTATTTTGTCATCGACGAAAAAGGCCATGACTCGGACCTGATGGAAATGGGCCGTGAATACCTCTCACCCGGCGACCCGGAATCCTTCACCCTGCCCGATCTCGGCACCCTGTTTGCAGACATCGATACCAACCGTGAATTCAACGACGAGCAGAAGATCGCCGCCAAGGACGAGTGCCAGCGCCGGATGGATGCACAGGCTGAGAAAATCCACAACATCTCACAACTCCTCAAAGCCTACTGTGTTTTCGAGAAGGATGTGCAATACGTCGTCAAGGACGGCAAGGTCGTCATCGTCGATGAAAACACCGGCCGCGAAATGCCCGGCCGCCGCTGGTCGGACGGGCTGCACCAGGCCGTCGAGGCCAAAGAGAGCGTGGCCATTGAGAAGGAAACCCAGACCTTCGCCACCATCACCATCCAGAACTATTTCCGCCTCTATCAGAAACTCGCTGGCATGACCGGCACCGCCGAAACGGAGGCCGCCGAGTTTCATGACATCTATCGGCTCGACGTCCTGCCGATCCCGACCAACCAGCCGAACTGCCGTGTCGATGAAAACGATCAGGTCTTCAAGACCCGCCGCGAGAAATACAACGCGGTAATCCAGAAGATCGAAGAAGCGCACGGCAAGGGCCAACCCTGCCTCGTTGGCACCGCTTCGGTCGAGTCGTCTGAAACCCTCTCACGCATGCTCAAGCGGGCCAAGATTCCGCACACGGTGCTCAATGCGAAGTTTCACGAACAGGAGGCGGAAATCGTTTCCCAAGCCGGACAGCTCGGAGCGGTCACCGTCTCCACCAACATGGCCGGCCGCGGCACCGACATCAAACTCGCGCCCGGCGTACCCGAACTCGGCGGCCTGTTTGTCATCGGCACCGAGCGTCACGAATCCCGCCGCACCGACCGCCAGCTGCGCGGCCGCTGCGCCCGCCAGGGCGACCCCGGCCGCTCGCAGTTCTTCATTTCATTCGAAGACGACCTGATGCGCAACTTCGCCGCCGCCGACCGGATGACGGCGATGATGGAACGCTTCGGCATGAAGGAGGGTGAGGCACTCGAACACTCGTGGCTCAACAAGTCCGTTGAAACCGCCCAGAAGCGAGTCGAACAACGCAACTACACCTGGCGCAAGCGCGTGCTGGACTTCGACGATGTGATGAACATGCAGCGCGAGGTGGTCTATGGCTATCGCAACGAAGTGCTCACCACCGAAGTCCCGCGCGATCTTGTCAACGAGATCATCCAGGAAACCATTCCCGCCAAGGTGGCGCTGTTCATCAGCGATCAGGACAACGCAAAGCCGGACTACAATGAATTGCTCCACTGGGTGAACACCACCCTGCCGGTGCGCGTGACGACTGAGGATTTCAGTGACGCTCCTGATGAGGAAGCGATTTCCACGATGCTGGTTTTACGAGTCAAGGAAGCCTACGAGGCACGCACCGGCAAGCTGCCGATGGAGGTGCTTGATCAGGAAGAACGCCGCATGGTGCTGGTGGCCATCGACAAGCAGTGGCAGGAACATTTATACAATATGGACGCCCTGCGGGAAGGCGTGGGCCTGCGCGCCCAGGGCCAGAAGGATCCGCTCATCGAATACAAAAACGAGGCCTACAATCTGTTTGTCACCTTGATGGATTCCATCAAACAGGAAGCCTTGCAAAACCTGTTCCGCTCCGCCTCCAACCTTGAGGCCTTCCTCAAGCAACTTCACAGCGCGCCGCAACAACTCCACGGCGGCGAGGACGCGATCACCCGCGATAACGTAGCCACCTCCGGCAACATCGACATCAGCGCCATCCCCGGCGACGAGGCAGCGCCCACGCTCAAGCTCAACCTGCCCAAGCGCAAGCCGAGTTTCTCAATCGAGACCACCGGCCGCAACGCCGCTTGCCCCTGCGGCTCTGGGAAGAAATTCAAACAATGCTGCGGCCGCGAGGCCTGAGCAGGGCCGCATCCGCCATCCGCCTTCAGACTGCCGGAATTCATGCTTTAGCTTGTTTTTCCCGAGGCGGCGCGAAGATCCCCAAAGGCTTTACTCCGACGCCGTCAGGATGAAGCGCCATTTTCCCTGACTTGAGGCAAATGCCTTCGGGCACAACCTGCCTCGCCAATGGGTAATCTTGTCTTGCCTAGCGCGCGCCGGAACGTCAACGATCCGCGCCGTGACGCAACACCGCACCGACGACCTCCGAATCACCGGCCTCAATCCGCTCATTTCACCAGCGGTCCTGGCCTACTATCTGCCGATCACCGAACAGGCGTCTGAATTGGTGTTTGCCGCAAGATCCGAGGCGGATTCGATTCTGCGCCGCCAGGACGACCGCCTGCTCGCCGTGGTGGGCCCCTGCTCGATCCACGATGCGGAGGCTGCGCTCGAGTATGCCGCCAGGCTCAAACCGGAAGCCGAGCGCCTCAAAGACGACGTGCTTGTGATCATGCGCGTCTATTTCGAGAAACCGCGCACCACCGTCGGCTGGAAAGGCCTGATCAATGACCCCGGTCTCGATGATTCATTCGACATCAACCGCGGCCTGCGCGTGGCGCGCGGACTGCTGCTCGACCTCGCCAACATGGGCATCCCCGCAGGCACCGAGTTTCTCGATACCATCACGCCGCAATACATTGCCGACCTGATCGCCTGGGGTGCCATCGGCGCACGCACCACCGAGTCCCAAGTCCACCGCGAGCTCGCCTCCGGCCTCTCGATGCCGGTCGGTTTCAAGAACGGCACCGGCGGCTCGATGCAAATCGCGCTGGATGCGATCCAATCCGCCTCGCGCCCGCACCACTTCCTCTCAGTGACCAAGCAAGGTGTTTCGGCGATTGTTTCCACCGCCGGAAACGAATCGTGCCATCTCATCCTGCGTGGCGGAAAGTCCGGCCCGAATTATGAAAAACCCGCCATCGACGACGCGGCGCAAATGCTGCGCGAACAGGGGCTCATCGAATCTGTGATGGTCGATTGTTCGCATGGAAACTCCCTCAAGGATTTCCGCAACCAACCGATGGTCGCGCGCAACCTCGCCAATCAAATCGCCGCCGGCTGCCGCGTGATCACCTCCGTGATGATTGAGTCCAACCTGGTGGAAGGCAGTCAGAAACTCTCCGCCGATCTGGAATCGCTCACCACCGGCCAATCCGTCACCGACGCATGCCTCGGCTGGGACGACACCGTGGCCACCCTTGACTTGCTCGCCGAGGCCGTGCGCAAACGCCGCAACGCAGGCTGATTTCCATGTATCAGATCGATCAACTCCTGCGGAAAAACCGCGAATGGGCCGATGCCGTCCACGCGGATGACCCGGCGTTTTTCAACCGCCTAGCCAGCCAGCAGAGCCCGCGCCTCCTGTGGATCGGCTGCTCGGACAGCCGGGTGCCGGCCAATCAAATCACCGGCCTCGCGCCGGGCGAGGTCTTCGTCCATCGCAACGTGGCCAACGTGGTGGCGGAGACCGATTTCAACTTGCTCGCCGTGCTGCAATACGCCGTGGATGTGCTCAAAGTCCGCCACATTATCATCTGCGGCCACTACGGCTGCGGCGGCGTGCGCGCGGCGCTCGAAAATTTCCGCCACGGCATGATCGATAACTGGCTCTCCGGCATCCGCTCTCTGCGCCGAATGCACCGCGAGGAACTTGATTCGCTGCCACCCGAGGCCGCGACCGACCGGCTCTGCGAGCTCAACGTGCTCGCCCAGGCCCGCCATGTGGCGCGCACCACCATCGTCGAGGACGCCTGGGAGCGCGGACAGGAAATCGCCGTCCACAGCTGGATCTACCGCCTCGACAACGGCATCATTAACCCGCTCACCCCGCCGATCTGCGCGGCGTTGGAGAACATCGATTGATTTTGGACACGCGCAAAAACCGTCGCCTTGCCTGCTTGGAATGAGCCGCTATCTGCCGGGTGCCGGCGCGATGATGCCTTCTTCGGTTTCCTGTTTGAGACGCAGCTGGCCACAGGCGGCGTCGATGTCATGGCCTTTTTCGAGGCGCAGGGTAGCAGAAACGCCAGCATTTTTGAGGATGTCCCGGAAGGCGCGGCAATGGGCGTCGGGCGGACGTTTCCAATCGAGCCCATCGACGGTGTTGTAGGGGATCAGGTTCACCTTGGAATGCAGACGGCGGGCATGGCGGGCGAGGATGGCGGCCTGTTCGAGCGCGTCATTCACACCGGCGATGAGGATGTATTCGAGGGTGAGTTTCTGGTTTTTGCGCGAGTTCCAGAAATCGAGCGCGGCGAAGAGCTCGGCGACCGGCCACTTGCGGTTGATGGGCATGATCTGCTGGCGCACCTCGTCGGTGGCGCCGTGGAGCGAAATGGCGAGGCGGATTTGCTGCGGGTGCTCGGCGAGTTGGCGGATCTGCGGAACCAGTCCCGAGGTCGAAATGGTTAGATGGCGCGCACCGAGATGCAGGGTTTTGCTGCTGGTGATCAGAGTGACAGCAGCCAACAAATGATCGAGATTGGCGAGCGGTTCGCCCATGCCCATGAAAACGAGGTTGTCCACGCGCTCGCCGGAAAGCTGCTCGGCGGCGAGGACCTGTCCGGCGATTTCGGAGGGATCGAGATTGCGGGTGAATCCGGCGAGACCCGAGGCGCAGAACTTGCAGCCATAGGCGCAGCCGACCTGTGAGGAAACGCAGAGCGTTCGGCGGTCGGATTGTTCGCCGTAGAGCGCCGGGTTTGCCGGGATGAGCACACTTTCCACATAGCGGCCGTCGTGCAGGCGGAAGAGAAACTTGCGGGTGGTGTCCGCAGAGCCCTGGGTCTGGGTGTGCGAGAGAGCACTGAGGCGGAAGGAATCGGCCAATCGGCTACGTAGCGCGGCGGGCAGATTGGTCATTGCATCGAAGGACTGCACTTTTTTCTTCCAAACCCACTCAAGGATCTGATCGCCACGAAATGCGGGTTCGCCTGCCTCCTTGAGCCATGCGGCGAGGGCTTCATGCGTGATTCCTGTGATTGCGGGTGCGGCCATGCGAAGCCGAAGGCTTCCACGGATCACCATCAGGGTCAAATCCGATGGTTTCCATCATCATTGGCATTTGCACCTCACGCAGCGTGGCGGAGCAGGGCGACGAGCACGCCTTGGATGACCAACTCGCGGGCGGGGATCAGGTCTGGATAGTCCGGATTTTCGGCGCGCAGGAATGGCTTTCCTTTTTCCACGACGTAGCGCTTGAGGGTGGTCTCGCCGTCGATCAACGCGGCCACGATGTCGCCTTTGCGGGGTTGGCGGAATTCGAGAATGACGGTGTCGCCATTGCAGATGTGAGCGTCGATCATCGAATCTCCGCGGACCTTGAGGGCGAAGGTGCGGGCGTTGTGGCGGATGCCCAGCGCCGTGATATCCAGCGCGATGGAACCTTCGCGCTCGGGTTCCGCATCCTGCGCCATGCCGGCGGCGATGCTGCCGTAGATCGGGATGTCGGCGATTTCACCGCGATCGAGATCCCCCGGGAAAACCACGGCGCGGGCTTTGCCCGGGAGCCGCTGGATCACTCCCTTGCGCTCGAGTGCGCGCAGGTGGCTCATGGCGGCGGTCTGGCTGGCGAAGCCGAAATAGTGCTGGATTTCACGGGTGGAGGGCATCACGCCCGTCTCGCGTTGTGACATCCGCAGGTATTCGACGATTTGTTTCTGGCGATTGGTGAGTATTGGTTGCATCGTTTTTGAACAGTGTTCCTGGGAACAAACTTCATCCCGGGGCGGTGTTCAAGCGAAAAGATTTTGCTCGTAAACCGGCCGATGAGCAAGGCGCGCGAAAGCGCGGAATTGACAGCCGCCGATGGAATTCGGCAGGATGAGGAACGATGAGCAGTTTCCGGATTCGCCCAAGGTTCACACAGACCCTCTCTCACAATCTGGAAGAAACCCGAGCACGCATCGTGGATGGGATCTGCACCCACGCTCCGCGCTACGAGGTGAAGTATTTTCCCGGATACATCACCCTGCGCATTCCGGAACAGGATCGGCACTTTTGGACACCGCGGCTCACACTGAGCCTCTATGAGATTCCGGATGGCGGCACCCGCATCGAGGGAATTTACGGACCCAACGCCAATGTATGGTCCATTTTTCTCTACGCCTACCTCTTCATCGGCTCAGCCAGTGTGTTTGCCGGGATCTTTGGTTTCTGCCAATGGATGATCGGCATCCAGGCATGGGGGTTGTGGCTGCTGGGCGGGCTTATCAGCCTCGCGGCGATGCTCTATTTCATCGCCCAACTCGGCCAGAAACTGGGAGCCTGGCAAACCTTCCAACTCCATCAAGCCTACGAAGCCGCGATCGGCCATCCGGCCGAAATCCTCTGATTTTCCCTCTATGCCCGTTGCTTGGCATTGCCACACTCAACGAAAATCCTACAGTGCCGCCCGCCATGACTCCGCTCGCATCCGCTCTCGCCGCCGCCGTTTCCTCCGGCAAACTACGTGAATCCGCGCAAGCCAACATCACCGCCCTGCTCGCCGGCAGCACCAGCGAGGTGGCGGCCAATGCCGTGGCCGAACTCGTCGAGTCCGGCGCATGGGAGGAACTCAACGACCGCTTTTTCAAAACCCTCGCCTTCGGCACCGGCGGCCTGCGCGGGCGCACCATCGGCCACATCGTGACCAAAGCCGAACAGGGAAACGGCGGCCCCAATCAGCGCCCGGAGCATCCCTGCACCAGCACCGCCAGCATGAACTATTACAATCTCGGCCGCGCCGTGCGCGGGCTGATCGCCTACACCCGACAATTTGTCGGTGACTCGCGTCGGCCGAAAATCGTCTTCGCCCATGACACCCGCCACTTCTCGCGCGATTTCGCGGAGTTCTGCGCCAAGGTCTGCGCCGATCTCGGATGTGATGCCTTCCTCTTCGAGGGCCCGCGCTCCACGCCCCAGCTTTCCTTCGCCATCCGCGAACTGCGCGCCGATGCCGGCGTCGTTCTCACCGCCAGCCACAACCCGCCGCACGACAACGGTTTCAAAGCCTATTTCAACGACGGAGCGCAAATCGTCGATCCCCACGCCGGCGGCATCATCCATGAAGTCAACGCCGTCGCCAGCGAGCACTACGATCCCCTCCCCTCCGGTGAGCGCGGCACCATCACCATCCTCGGCGCGGAAATGGATGCCATCTACACCGAGCGCCTCAAGACCCTGCTGCTCCAGCCATCCCTGTTAGAAGGTGCCGCCACCAAGGTCGTCTTCACCAACCTTCACGGCACCGGCGGCCATATCAATGTGCCGATGCTGCGCTCGTTTGGCTTCGAGGTCGTCACCGTGCCCGAGCAGGACGTGCAGGACGGCCGTTTCCCCACCGTCGAATCGCCAAATCCGGAAAACGCACCCGCACTCAAGATGGCTATTGATCTCGCCATCCGCGAAAACGCCGAAATCGTTATCGGCACCGATCCCGATGCCGACCGCATGGGCGTGGCAGTCCGTGATGCGGACGGCGGCATGACTCTTCTCACCGGCAACCAGATCGGCTCGCTGATGGCTTGGTATCGCCTCAAGACCTGCTTCGAACTCGGTTGGCTCACCGATGCGAACCGCAGCCGCGCGGTGCTCGTCAAAACCTTCGTCACCACCGAACTCCAGAAAGCCATTGCCGATGGCTTCGGCGTCGGCATCGTCGATACCCTCACCGGCTTCAAATACATCGCCGGCAAACTGCGCAAATATGAAGACTCCATTCCCGCCGACAGGAAGGGCGACTACCGCTCGCTCAGCGAAGAGGAAACCCGCCGCCTGCGTCTCGAATATTCACGCTTCTTCGTCTTCGGCGGGGAAGAGAGTTATGGTTATCTCGGTTCGGACTCCGTGCGCGACAAGGATGCCAACGGCGCAACGCTGATGTTCGCCGAAGTCGCGGCTTTTGCCAAATCCCAAGGCAAGACCGTCACCTCGCAGCTCGACGAAATTTATGATGAATTCGGCTATCATCTCGAAATCGGCAAATCTCTTGTGATGGAAGGTGCCGACGGAGCCGCGAAGATCCAGGCTCTCGCCAATTCCTATGCCGACAACCCGCCGACAGCGGTTGACGGCTCGGATGTTGTGAGAATCCGCGACTTCGCCAAACAGGATATCTTCGATCAGGAAGGTGATTTGCTGCCTAAGGAAAAAATGCTCTTCGTCGATCTCGCCGACGGCCGCTCGTTCGCCGTGCGCCCGTCCGGCACCGAGCCAAAGATCAAGTTCTACCTCTTCGGCAAATCCGCTCCAGGAGGCGATCTAACAGCATCCAAAAACCACGTCCAAGCCAGCCTCGCCAGCCTCTGGTCATGGATCGAAGCGGACGCGGCGGGGCGCTAAAACATCCTTTGATTCCGCCCTTGCCAGTCGCATTACCGGAGCTATCAAATCGCCGCCCCGATGCACACGCCCGATGCTCCCTTCGCCCGTCCTTTTGTTCTTCCCGCCTGGCCGGGGGACGCCGCCGAGCCGGTTCATCCGTATCTCCATGGCGGCTCATGGGTGGGCGGGGATCATCCGTTTTCTCCGGATCCGCTCCGCAGCTATCGCTGGGATGACCGGTTTCTGAAGGATCCGCTCGAAGCGCTGCAATGCTATGCGCTGCTGCCGGTGGCATGGACGCTCGAACATGGTGCCGTGCGAGGCCTTGAATCACTTGCTGCGCCCGGTTCGCGTCTGCTCATTTCCTCCGCCGCCACAGTGCGTCTGGATTTCGGCATTGAATCCGCCGCTTGGCTGGAATTTGAAACCAGCGACCGCGACGCGAACATCCTGTTAGGCGTGAGCGAATACAACCGTCCCGCCATCGTGAATGCAGGGGCGCAAAACCCGGAGAAAACCGACCGCGCGCAACACGTCGGCGGCGACACCTTCCGCCTGAAGCTCAACGATGAATACTACGAGGGCCTGCGCTTTGGCTGGCTGCGCGTGGTTTCAAGCACGAAGCCCGTCGAGATTCGCAACCTGCGCGCCGTCTGCCGCATCAAGCCCGTCAACTATACAGGTGGTTTCTCGTCCGATCTGCCGTTGCTCAACCGGATCTGGGAAACGGGCGCCTATGCGGTGAAACTCAACATCAACCACGACCACTTCGGGGCGATCCTGATGGAGCGCAGCGACCGTCACTCATGGACCGGCGATTCCTACATCACCCAGGCCGTGGCCATGACCGCTTTGGGAAATTTCCCCTTCGTCCATCTCAATACCTGCCGCATGGCTGATGACGATAACGGCATCGAAGGCTACTCGGTTTTCTGGGTGCTCGCACTGGCAGACTATGTCTCGCGCTCGGGGGACATCGCATACCTCGAACAACAAAGCGAGCGTCTCACCGCCAAGCTCCGCCGCGCGGCGGGGATTCTCGCGCAGGACAATTTCACCGGCTATCCCGCGTTCTGCGGCCACGACGACCGCATGGGCGCTTTCATTGAGGAAACGCCACCGGAAAATTTCCAGATCTATCGGTTCATGGCGCTTCGCTCGGCGCGTGAAATCGCCGCGCTGCTCGGGTTTTCCAAACAACCGTCCGCCGCCAGCGCGGACCTGCGCCAAGCCATTGACCTCGTCATTCAAGCCGCCGGCGGAACTACGATGAACCTAGGACTTCACGCCGGTTCCGAGGCACTCCTCGCCGGAGTGTTTTCCGGCGAGGAAGGCATCCGCTTTGGCCGCGACCTTTATTCCGACCCGATCCGCAATGTTTCCTACTCGCCCTTCAACGGGCACTTCGTGCTCGAAGGCATGGCGGCCGCCCAGGCGTGGCAGCCTGCGCTCGCGCTGCTCGACCGCTGCTGGGGCACGATGCTGCGCCTCGGGGCCACCTGCTTCTGGGAATCCTTCCGCCCCGAGTGGGCGGCCTTCACCCGCCCGAATGATGCCATCCCGCACGGCACCCACGGCTACACCAGTCTCTGCCACCCTTGGAGCAGCGGCCCGACCCGCTGGCTGAGCGACCACCTGCTCGGCGTGGTGCCCGCCGCACCTGGTTTTCGCTCGGTGGCCGTGCGCCCTGCACCGCGGTTTTCCGAATGGGTGGCCGGCACCATTCCCACGCCGCATGGCCCGCTGGCCATCGAGCGGGATGCGGAACACATCCGCCTCACGCTGCCCGAAGGTTGCTGCGGCACAGGCCCCGCCGGAGAAACGCTCGCCGCCGGTGAAAACGTGCTGCGTATCACCGAGGCCCCGGTGCGCATCATGGTGCCATCACAAGCTCCTCAACACGACTGGAACTGGCTGCCCGATGGCGATTTCGCCTTGGCCCCCAAACCAGACGACGGCTGGATCACCTTTGCCACCGCAGCCGACGGCGGCGACACATCCCACAACCTTGCCGACATCATCGTGGAACCTGCTGTGGAAAACGATGGGCCCCGTTTTTGCACACTCTCCCGCCGCGAGGTCTCCGCCGTGGCGGACGATGCCGCATTTTCCTGTAGCGGTGCGCTGCGCTCCCGCAATCCCACTGCGGCGCAACAAGTCATCGTGGTCGATGTCACCGGCGGCTTGTCCGACGTCAAAGCCGTCGCGGTCTATTGCCGCGATCCGGGCGGCGAAGCGATCGAACAAACCCTCGACGTGCTCGATCTTCCCGGCCGGAGCATCGTTTTGGAAACCCGCGAAATGACCAACTTCGCCGCTGGCACGGTCCATCGTTTCGCGCCGCAAGGTCCCTTCCGCCTGCGCCTCAGCGGCCGCTACCGTGCCGACGCCTCACTCAGCGCCGTGGTTTTCGAACGCTGATTTTTGGGGCATTCAGGATTTTTTAAGCCAGCAGTCGCTCGATCACTTCCGCCGCGCTGTAGCTTCCCTTGCCGTCGCGCAGCAATTCGCGCACTGCGTTGACATCATCGCCGATGGTGATCAACTGCGCTTCCACCACGCCCTCACGGATCTGGCCGATGCCGGCTGAGGCGCACAGCGAGTTGCAGAGACATTTGCGGCCGACCGTCTGCGAGAGATCGCCGCCTTTTGATATGTAGATATCCTCAGGTTCGGCAGCGCAGCGGAAACCGATGCCGCCCTCCGGTTTCTGATAGGTCTCGCGCAGCACGCCGAGATCACAGACGCGGCAGCGCTCCTGATAGACGTCCTCCGCGGAAATGCTGCCTTCCACCTGCGCCACCTTGAAGGGAAATCCGGTGGGCGAAGCCAGCGCGTCGGTGTGGATTTTCAAATCCTCGCGCATCACCGCCGCGAGGATCTCGGTCTTGATTTCCGGCGCGAATCCGGATTCCTCGCAAAACGCGAATGCGGTGCCCACCTGGATGCCGTGGGCACCGAGGGACTGCGCCTCGCGCAGCTTGCCGAAACGCCCGTAGCCGCCTGCCAGCCAGAACGGCAGGCCGATCTCTGCAAACTTCGCCGGATCAATGCGGTCGCGCTCGCCATAGATCGGCTCGCCCGCCGGGGTGAGCTGCATGGGCCCGCGCGGCGGCGCATTGTGGCCACCGGCGGTGGCGGCCTCGACCACAAAACCATCAACGCGCCCGGACGCCTTGCGGCGAAGGTTTTCTGCGAGCACCGGAGAGGAAACAATCGCCAGAAAGATCGGCCGCTTGAGCGCAGGCACCGGACCGAGATCGGAGGGATCGATGCGGATGAATACCGGTTCGGTGGCACCGGTGACATCGAGCTTCATTTCCGCGGGCTTGCCTGCGGCGAAGTCGTCGAGGATTTTCGGGATTTGCCGGGGAATGCCGGCCCCCATCAGCACCACGTCCACTCCGGCAAGGATGGCACCGTAAAGCGCCATCAAAGTGGGTGTCTGGATCTTTTCCAAAAGATTCAAGCCCACCACCCCCGAGTGACCTTCCTTGGCGAGGTAAATGGCTACAAAGCTTGATGTGATGCCCAGTTCGCGCGTCGCACGGCCCGGTTTGTGGGAAATCATCGGCGTAGTCTTGAATGGCGCATCCTCAGCCTTGCCGCCCGGGACGAAATAGCGCTCAAGGACGCGATTGGCGATTTCCGGGTAGGGAAAGGCAGCCAGCGCACGGCGCAGATGGCCGCCTTCATCGCCAAGCTGGAGTTTGCGGGCCAGCAGCAGATCCATCGCTGTGCCCGAGACCACGCCAAGCTGGCCTTGCTGGGAAACCGCGCGCGCCAGCCGCCAGCCCGAAACCCCTACACCCATGCCTCCTTGAATGATCGACGGCAGCGAGGCCGCGTCGGCAACGGGGGAACTTGAAAAATCATCGGTCATTCGGTTCATGATGGTTCGGGAGAAGCGATCTCGCCAAGAGCATAGCAGTCGGCGCGGAGGAAATCATTCGAAAAGGAGGAATGCAATCCAAGCCGTGCAAGGAATTCATGATTTCCATCCGTCCCGGTGATCGGGGAGGGAATCAGCCCCAGCCAGGCATGGCCGAGCACCTCAACCACAAAGCGGCGGATTTTCTCCACAGCGCGCGCATGCAACGCCGGATCCCTGACGATCCCACCCTTGGAAATATCCTCCCGTTCCAGCTCGAACTGCGGCTTGATCAGGCAAACCACGCTGCCTCCCTCCTCCAGCAGCGGAAACACCGCAGGCAATACCTTGGTCAGCGAAATGAAGGAAAGATCCATCACCGCGAGGCGGACCCGCTCGCCGATGTCCTCCGGGGTCATGTGGCGGGCGTTGAATTGTTCTTTGACGATCACCCGCGGGTCGTTGCGCAGTTTCCATACGAGTTGGTTGGTCCCCACATCCACGGCATGCACCCGCGCCGCGCCGCGCTGGAGCAGGCAATCGGTGAAACCACCGGTCGAGGCCCCCACATCGATGCAGGTCCAGCCGGTGGGGTCGATCCCGAAAGCATCAAGCGCCGCCTCCAGTTTGAGCCCGCCGCGCCCGACGAAGCGCGGTTTTTCCTTGATCTCTAGCGGTGCTTCACAGGCGAGCTTGGCGCTTGGTTTATCGATCAAACGACCGCCGCTGCGCACCTCTCCGGCAAGGATCAGGCGCTTTGCCTGCTCGCGGGAGTCACACAGGCCGCGGGCAACCAGCAGGGAATCCGCGCGATCAGTTTTCATGGACGCTGGATCGCAGAAACCCCCACTAGCGACAAGCAACAAGCCATTTTTTGATGATTTGCGAAAACAGTAGCAGCGCGTTTGTGACCGCCGCTCCACCCGAGGGCAGAATGTTGATGGGAAAGAGCTTCGTGCATCTCATCGGCACGGCACTCATAGAGCGACAAGCAGCTTGCAGATGACGCTTGGCGCGCTTATCCCTCGTCCCCGCGCGACGCGCCCACAATTCCATGCTCCTCCACTTCTACAAAATGAACGGTGCCGGCAATGACTTCATCGTCATCGACAATCGCGACCTCTCGATCCAACTCGATGGCGCTACCATCGAAGCCCTCTGCGACCGCAACCGCGGGATCGGCGCTGACGGGCTGCTGGCTGTGGAACCTGCCGAACACGGCGCCGATTTCAAATTCCGCTATTACAATGCCGATGGCGGCGAAGCGGAAATGTGCGGCAACGGCGCACGCTGCTTCGGCCGCTTCACCGCTCATCTGATCGAGGATGTACCGAACCGTGTGACCTTCGAAACCATCGCCGGCACGCTCGCCGCCGAAATGGTCGGCGAAAACGTACGCATCGCGATGTCGGAGCCGAAGGATCTCAAGCTCGACACCGGCGCCAGTATTCCCGGCTTGGATGCCTCATTGCATTTCGTCAACACCGGTGTTCCACACGTTGTGGCCTTCGTTCCCGGAGGTGATGCTTTTGAAGAACTCGACGTCTTCACCCACGGCCGCGCGATCCGCCAGCACCCGGCATTCGCACCGGCCGGCACCAATGCGAATTTCGCCACCGTGCTCAAGCCCGGCCACATCGAGATCCGCACCTACGAGCGCGGCGTGGAAGATGAAACGCTCGCCTGTGGCACTGGCATGGTCGCCTGCGCGTTGATGCATCACTTGCTCACCGCAGCGCCCTCACCGATTCAGGTGGTTGTGGCGGGCGGCGACACGCTGGAAATCGGTTTCGAAAAATCCGGCGCGCACTCTTTCAAAAACGTCACTCTCACCGGCCCGGCGGATTTCGTCTTCGAAGGCGAGATTGAAATTTGAATCTGTTGCAAAGCTCAAGCCCGGCGAAGGTAATCCGGCTTTTGATCACGCTGTGAGGCGGGTGGCACGGCTGCGCTGGCAAAGGAAATCACCGCGCCCACCCCGGCGGCGTGGGCACCGCCGAGACGCGGTTCCACCTCAAACTCAGGAAACCGGTGGCGGGCGCGCCGTTTCAACCAGAATCCCATTCCGAATGCGGCCAGCAGCACGCCCGCAATCACCGCCGCCGGAGTTGCGTGGCGTCTCGCGGTTTCCAAATGCGGACGCAACACATCCATCGGACTTGTCTCTGGCTGCGGCACTATTTTCGGCTTGGCTAGCACCGTTTCACTCTCGGCCGCGCCGCCGAGCATCCGCTCCATCCAGTAAATCCGGATCGACATCTGAACCATGAATGCCTCGATCTGGGCCGCCGCATGCTCCTCCTTGAGTGCCTGCATCACCGAGTTTTCCAGCGCCCTGCGTTGTTCACTCACCGGCACCACCGCCAGTAGCGAAGGGCTGAGATGAAGTGTCGTGCGCTGCGGGTCCCCCACAAAAAAGTGCACGACCGCAGCCGGACGACCCTCGTGGAAAAACCGCTCGATCACTTCCTCCACCCACACTTCACGGGGAATATCCTGATCGGCATGGAAAATATAAACATAGAGATCGATCGCCGAATCACTTGCATGATAATTCAGGAAGCTCAGCCGCTCGCGGAAGTCCACCGGGGATAGCAAGCCCTGCGGATCAACCAGAAACTTCTCAGGACGCCCGCCGAAGTAAGCATCCCGGAATTCTTCGGGCACTGGGTTTCCCGGCATTTCCACCGCAGCCGCGTTTTCCATCACCTCACCCACGTCATCCACTGCGGTGCCCGGCGCATCCGGAGCATCGGATTCGAGTGCGCCAAATGCCCAGCCCAATGCAAGGGCGCTGCAAATGCCGGTGACCCGCAGGACCTTCATTTCACCACCTCCGGGGTTGACGGTTTCGCGGCCGAAATCCGGTGGCCATCGCGCATCCGCCGCACCGGATCGCCGATCCTTGAGGGCGGCAGCACCTTGCGGCCGAAATGCTCGGGGTTGCGCCGTGCCTGGCAAGAGCGTTTGCACAGCACACTCTCCAAATGCGCCAGGGCCCTCACAACCCCTTCCGCATAACGCTCCTCCAGCCAATACGCATGAGCGCGGGTCAGACACTCGAAGGTGTCAGCCTCATCAAGAAACGCATCTAATAGATACCCAAAAACAAATCCCGCAGCCTTCGATTCGGGATCGATGGTCAACAGGATGCCCGCTTCATTTGGTTTATCCGGTGGCAGATCTTGAAAGGCGGAGCGGTTCAGCAACCAGAATCCAAACTGCCGGATATTGGCCACCTCGCCCAGTGCTCCGGTGTAAACCGCCACGAAAAGCTGGGGAAAACTCCGTGAAATCCGCTCCATCGCCTCCTCCACCCGCTCGCGCTGGCCGCGATTCAGGATGCCGGCGCTATCGGTGAGGCAACGCAGACTCAACTCCTCCGCACCAAAACGCGCGTCCGCATCGTCGATCGAAAACCCACAATGCGGGCACGACTCCGCCGCTCGGTGGATTCGCTGGACGCATCGCGGACACTTCATGGTTTCACTCTGCGGGCTTTTACGAGGACCGTCGTAGTTCGTCAAAGCGAAAGATCAACTAATGTGAAGGATACTTCTCCGGCTTCCCATTTCCAGGCAGGTTTGCAAACTCGCGCTTCCAAGTTTCACCATGCCCGACTTCACCGAGATCGACCGCGAGGATTTCCGCAATTTGCTGCTGGAGATCGGAAAAATGCGGATGCCTTTCGGCAAATTCGGCATCAAGGACTATCCGCCTGCGGGTGTGCCGATCATGGACCTGCCGATGGAATACCTCGCCTGGTTTTACGAGCGGGGATTTCCCAAAGGCCGCCTCGGCGAGTTGATGGCGCAGGTTTTCGAAATCAAATCGGTGGGTATGGACAGCGTGTTCGATCCACTGCGCCAGGCTGCGGGAGGCCGCTACCCATTGCAGCCAGTTCGTCGCAAATCATTCGGGTTTGATTAAGCCAATAGCAGACGCATTCACGATCAACAGATCGGCGGACGATCCCTCGGCCACCTTGCCGGTGACGGTGACCTTGGAGAGGTTTTGCAAGCCCCCGACTCCCTCGATGGGCTCCTTGAGGACACGACCATTGGCATCGACAATCTGGATGGTTGCGGTGGCGCGTTTCTTGTCCTCGGGCGAATCGCAGCAGGCGTCCCATGGGGATTCGCATTCGTCGCCGGGCACTTCGTTGCATGCGGTAAGCACATCGGGATCGCCGAGGATGAAGGCGGCGCGGCCGTCCACAAAGGGCTTCTTGCTACCCATGATGCGGCCGCTGACGGTGATCTCGTCGCCGGGTTTGGCGGTGGTGCGGATGGCGGCGATGGATGCGGCTTCGCCTTTCGGAGACGCTGCGAGCACGGTGGCGAGCTCCGGACTAGGTCCGCTGGCGGAAACTCCGGCGGCGGGTGGAGCTGACTTCTTGTCGCAGGAAACAAGCAGGACGGCGGTGGCTAACAACAGACAGGTAGTTCTGGTTTTCATGTATATTTTCTTGTTCATGACATGCGGAGAGCGGTTGGCAGCGGCGGCTTGAGACAGCGGATGGCGGGCGGCAACGCGCCGAGCAGGCCGAGCAAGATGCCTGTTAGAAGCCCGGTCGTCGCAACGCCCGGACCGATCTCGATGGTGAATGCGCCGATGGAAAAAGGAATCGTGCGTCCATCGAGCCACATCATCGCAAGGATCGAGGCGATCAGCGTGCCGATCAGGCAGGCAAGCGTGCTTTCCTGCACCAGGCTGAGCAACAGCGGCCCGCGGCGGAAACCGATGGCCTGCAAGGTGGCCATCTCGCGGACTCGCGAGGCGAAGGCGGCGTAAAGCGTGTTCACTCCGCCGAAAAGCGCGCCTGCGGCGATGAGTGCGGCGGTGATCCATGTCATGGCGCGCAGCGGTTTGAAGAAGGCGCTGAGGCGGGCGTAGTAGTCGCTTTCGCGCAGCGCGCTGAGTTCGAGGTCGAGCCTTTGTTTGGCGAAAAGATCGGCCTCGGCGAAATCCGCGGGATCATCGAGACGCACGACCACGCAGGAGAGCGTGTCGCGTTTGGCGATCACCTTGAGGTCGCCGAGTGTGGCCCAGATTTCGGATTCCAGAACGGTGCCTGGGGCGGCGAAAATGCCGGAGATTTCCAACTTCTGTCCGTCCACGGTGATCGATCCGCCGGTTTTCAAGTCCCCTTCCCCAAGGCCGAGTTTGCGCCATGCGTAGCGGCCGAGCATGATCTGCCCGGATGAGGGAAACGCACCTTCCAACAACCGGACCTGCGGATGCACCAGCAGCGCCTGCGGGGTGACGCCGCGGAAAAGCCCCTGCGTGCGGCGGCCATCGGCCAGGCTGAGATAACTCATGTATTGGATCTCGCCGGAAACCGCGCGCACACCGAGGGCTTCGTGAATGCCGGGAATGCCGGATTCGGCGATGCCCGCGGCACGTTCCGCCACCTCGCTGCGCTGGATGCTTTCCTCCGATCCCGCGCCGATGAGGATGATGTTGTATTCCGATCCCGAGGCGGCGAGCACGCGCTTCATGCCGTGGTTGATGGCCACGGCCACCATCACCAGCAGCACCACGGCGGCGCTGCCGCCGATGGTTTGCAGCAGCCTGGACTTGGAGCGGAACAGGTTCCGCACGGCATAACTGAAGGGAAGCATGATGATTTAACTCCGGAGGTTTTTGACAATCGGCTGGGTCATCGCCTGGAACGCGGGCCAGAGCGAGGCAAAGATGCCTAACAGAAGCGCGGCCGCCACGCCTACGGCGATCACCACGGCGTCCGGACGGATGGCGAGCGTCTGACCTTCGTTGCCCATGGTGAAACTCTGCCACTGGAGAAACGCCGCGCCCAGACCGACGCCAAACAGCCCGCCGGCAAGTCCGAGCATGCCGCCCTCGCTGAGGACCAGCCAGCCGATCGCCTTGCCGGGATAACCGAGCGTGCGCAGCACGGCGTTTTCCTTCACCCGGCCGCGCACGACGAGCAAGAGCGCGTTGGCGATGAGCCCGGCGACGGCGATGACCGCGCCGAGACCCAGCCAGCGGGTGAAGCCGATCAGTTCGATCAACTCGGAGGCGGTTTCGGCAAAGAAGGCCTTTTCCGGCCGGGTATCGGTGGGTTCCTGGCCGGAGCGGAAGAGCTCGTCGATGGCGGCGGAGACGGATGCGAGCTGACCGGAATTGTTCACGCGCACGTTGAACTGCGTGACCACTCCCAGACCGGCACGCGAGGCTTGTTGGAGGAAGGGCAGCTTCACATAAGCCACATTGTTGTCCTGCGGAAAGGGCGAGCGGATGATGCCGGAAACCGTGACCGTCACGCCCGCGGCTTCGAAGCGGTCGCCGGGCGTGAGTTTCCGCCGCTGGGCGAAGACTTCGCCTAACAGAGCGCCGTCATCGCGTTTTTTCCATGCCTCCTCGCTGCCTTCGATGATTTCGATTTCCGGCGCGAACTTGGTGAGCAAATGATCCGGCACGCCACGGAAGGTGATCACATCGAGCGACGCGCCGCAGTTGTTGACGACGATCTGCACGGGAACCACCTCGCGCACGCCGTCGATGCGGCGGATTTCATCGGCGTAGTGTTCGGGCAGGCGGCTGGCCGACGGGCAGAAGCGGTTCTGGCGATAAACCACGAGCGTGGTATCCGCCGCGCCGGCTTCGGTGGCTTTCGCGAGCGAGCGTTGGAGTGTTTCCACCGCCGTGAAAAGAAACATGCCGGAGGCCACGCCGAGGATGGTCAGCAGCGAGCGCACGCGGTGGCGCGTGAGCTGGAGCCAGGCGAGCTTGAGCAGGTTGAGGGCGGGTGTCATGCGTGCAGGTTTTCCAACAGTTGGCCTTTTTCGAGATGCAGCGTGCGGTCGGCGGCGGCGGCGGCCTTGGCGTCGTGGGTGACCATGACGATGGTCTTGGAAAACTCCGCGGCGAGCTGGCGCAGCAGTTCGAGGATGCGGGTGGCGGAATCGCGGTCGAGGTCGCCGGTCGGCTCGTCGGCGACGAGGATTTCCGGATCAGCGACGATGGCGCGGGCGATGGCGACGCGTTGTTCCTGGCCGCCGGAGAGTTCGGACGGCGTGTGATGCATGCGGTCGCCGAGAGCGACCAGTGACAGCGCGTTCTCGACCCGCTCGTGGCGCTCGCTTTTCGACATGTGGGAAAGCAGCAAGGGCAGCTCGACGTTCTCAAAGGCTGTTAGAACCGGCACAAGATGATAAAGCTGGAAGATATAACCGACGTGCTTGGCGCGCCAGCGGGTGAGCTCGGAGCGGGAAAGCTTTGCAATCTCGGTGCCGGCGATGATGAGCGATCCCTCGGTGGGCGAATCGATGCCGGAGAGCAGGTTGAGCAGCGTGGTTTTCCCGGAGCCGGACGGTCCCATCAGCGCGAGGAACTCGCCTTTGTGCACGTCGAGATCGAGGGCTTCGAGCGGAGTGACCACGGTGCTGCCCTTGCGGTAGCTTTTGGACAGACCGCGGCATTGGATCATGGGTGGGATCATTTTGAAAAGAGATTGGAGATTGGAGATTGGAGATTGGGGATTGGAGATTGGGGATTGGAGATTGGAGATTGGAGATTGGAGATTGGAGATTGGAGATTGGAGATTGGGGATTGGGGATTGGGGATCGCACCTCAGTCGCTTGGATGTAGAGCGGGATTGACGCGCTGACCTTCGCGGAGGTTTTGCGGAGAAAGCACGACCTGCTCGCCGGAACGCAGGCCGTCGGTGATGCGGGTGTAGCCATCGCGGGTTTCGGCGGACGCCTGCACTTCACGCCTTGTCACGCGTTGTGACTCCGGATCGCAGATCCAGACGCTGCCGCCTGTGAGAGCGTTTTCCGGCACCCACACGGCGAGCGCTCCGGAGTCCGTTCCGCTGGTGGAAGAGCTGCCGAAAAACTCGACACGGGTGAGCATTTCCGGGCGCAGCGAGTCGATGGGATCGTTGATGCGGACCTTGGCCTGGAGCGTGTTGCGCTGGACGTCGGCCTCGCCGGTGATGCGGGTGACCTCGCCGGTGAAAACCCGGTCGGGCAGCAGGCTGCAGCGGATTTTCACCGGCTGTCCGACACTGAGGCCGGCGGCATCGGCGAGCGGCACATCCACACGGATCTGGAGTTTTTGCGGCTGATAGAGAATGGCGACCGTCGAGCTCTCCAGGTCGTCCATGGCGAGCATCTTCTTTTGTCCGGGCATGGCGGTCAGGCGCAGCACTCGGCCATCGACGGGAGAAACGATGCGGGTGCGTTCGAGCGCGAGTTTCGCCTGATCCACTTTCACGACCGCGGCGGCGATCTCGGCCTCACGGACTCGGGTTTCGATTTCGAGACGTGCGATTTCCGCCTCGGCCTCGCCGCTGAGAGCTTCTGCGGCGAATGATTGCAAGCGCTCGCGATCACGGCGGAGACGGGCGGAAACCACATCGGATTCCGGCACGGTGCCTTTTGGCAGATTGGAAAGCCGTTGATGCTGGTCCGCCGCATCTTCCTGAAGCGTGAGCGCTGCCTGGTGAACGGCTTTCACGGATTCGAGCTTCTTGCGTGCTGCGGTGATCGAAGCGATGTGGGAGTCGCGCGCGGCGATCAGCGTCCGGTGGTTTTCCTCCGCGGCGGCAAGGGCGAGGCGGGCGTCGTCATCGACCAAGGTGGCGAGCGTTTCGCCTTTTTTCACCAACTGTCCTTCCAGCACATGCACTTCATCGATCACCCCATCGATGAGCGCGGTGGCCTTGATGGGCAGCGGATCGGGTTCGATCCAACCGCTGGCCTGGAACAGCATGTTGCCGGTGGTTTTGTTTGATGGAGCAGGCTCGGCCTGATCCGTGGGCGTCGTCAGAACCGTGGCCACCTCCACATTGGGAGCGGGCAGCAGGCGGTCGCGGAACAGCAGCAGGAACAACAACGCGAAACCCACGGCGATGCCAGCGGGGATCAGCCACGATGGCATGCGGCGCGGTGGCGGATGATGCCGGGCATCATCCACGGGACGGGTCAGGGATTGGAGTGAGGGTGCGGCTTTCATGGGTGATGGTTGTGTGGAAGAGTGTCGGTTTGAAAACCGCCATGGAATGCAAGAGCGGCTGTTTGCTGCGGTGGGCGTCTTAAAACGCGCCCTGCGATCCATGGCTGCCGCAGGCAGCACTCCATTCATCGGTGCCACACAGGCCGACCGGGCGCCGATTTTGAAGATGGGCATGATGAATCATGGAAAACAACGCGGGAATGCTCCGCGAAAATGGACAAGACGAGAGCGCGGTGGGCGCGGGAATGCGGGTTTTCTGTTAGAAAACACCCGCAACATCGGCGGCGGCGGCTCAGATCAACGGCGGCTTGTCGAGATCCGCACAGGGCGCGTCGGGTGCGCGGGCGGAATCGCTGCGAATCGGCACCAGCGAAAAATGGATGCCGGAAGTTTGCCCGGGATGCGGGATTTCCGCAGTCATCGGCATGCAGTGCGTGCAGTTGGAGTGATGATGATGATCGAGTGGACACTGCTCATCGTGCGACGAACCGCAGGGAGCATCATGCTGAGGCCCGTGATTGTGGCCATCATGATTGCCATGCTCGTGCAGGCGCAATGCGGCGAGAATGTCGCAGGGATCCACGCCGAAGGCGCGCACCTGGAAACCGGCGCACACGCCCAGCACAAGCAGCCATATGGAAAGAATCCGCATCAACAGGGGCGACCGTCGGCGCGAAACCGCGTGGATTCAAGCAAAAATCCAAAAGGATGCCGGCGGCTGCGCGCCTCACTTGATCAGGCGGATCGTCAGCGGGTAGCGGTGGTATTTTCCATTACTCGCATTGATGGCCCCGAGCACGACCAGGATCAGCCATGCCAGACCGACGAGTGGCAGGAGCAGGAAACCCACCAGCACAAACAGGCTCAAGGCCGCGACCGCAGCGTAGATCGCCCAGGAGATGTTGAAGTTCACAACCTCCTTGCCCACCGCGTCGAGGTAAGGGCTGTCGCCGCGTTTGACCAGCCAGAGAATCAGCGGTCCAAGGATGCTGCCGAACGGCACCAGCAAACCAGCCAGGGCCAGCAAGTGGCAAACCAAGCCAAGCGTGTTGTCGTCCTTGCTGGCGGGAGCCGGATTTCCATCCTGAGACGGCGGCGTGGATACGGGTTCGGTGAACGGGTTCTGGTCCATGACCAGATGAAATGATTCGGTGGGCTTCTATCAGGACATGGGCGGCATGGCAAGATTTCAAACAGATTTCCAATCTCAGCGCGATCAAGCCAGAGATCTTTCATCCGCGATCGGACGCTAGGCACTCCCGTTGTCATTTCATCGCTCAAGGCAAGGCCAGAAACGAAGCAAGCGGATCGGCCAGGAAGGCCGCTATGGTAGCATGGTGTTGGCGGATCAGATTCTCAATGGCTGACGTCGTGCAGTTTCCCAAGCGGATGCCGATGACCTTGGGCGGAGCCCCCCGAAGAAAGCTCAGATGATGGAAATCCTCATCCTTGGAGATGATGGTCATCCCGGCGGTCGCGGCATGCGCCCAGACCATAGGGTCGGCTGCGGATGCCAGCCCAAGATCGCGCACATGGGCGCTCGAGGGAAACAGATCTGCCAACAGCCGCACCAGACGTGGCGACAGATTCTCGTCGAAGAGCAGCTTCATGCCGCGGATGGTGAATAGATCCTTCGCTCCCGATCCGCGGCGAATGCAAGTGCCGCCAGAATGTCGTCACGCTCAAGATCCGGAAAGTCCTCCAGCACCTCCTCCACGCTCATCCCGCCGGCAAGATAATCCAAAATATCGTAAACCGTGATCCGCAATCCCCGGATGCACGGCTTTCCGGCCCGTTTATTGGGTTCAATGGTGATTCGGTCTTGGTGGTTCATGGCGGTTCGTGATACCCTGCGCACAACCTCAAACTAGCCCTGTTTCATCCCCGGGCAAGCATCGAATCAGCTACCCCCTCGTAATGCGAATGGGCCATCGAACATGGGTGAAGGATGCTCCAGGCGAGGCTTCCCTAACCCGACGCCCATGCCCCGCGCGAAGCCCTCTCCTCTTCCCATTCAAAAATCAAAATTCGTCATCCATCAACTTGTCCCGTCATCGCCGTGAGGCGACGGCGGATCGTCAATCCATCCTCCCCACGCTCCGCGGTGTCTCCCCGACATCCCGCATTGACCCCGCAAGACGCTTGCAGGCATGCTGCAAGCCATGAATTCCGGTGAATACCGCGCCGCCATCGACGCCCTGCCCTTCGGTAAGCGGCTGCCGGGCGCGGTGTGTCTCATCGACCCCGGCGACGATTCGCAGTAATGCCCCCCTCACAATCACAGTCTGGACAGAATCCGGCTAAGGATTATCATTTCCCTATGACAGTCACCCTACCACCTGCACTGGATCAGCTTGTGGAACGGCTCGTCCACACCGGTCGTTATGCCGACGAAGGCGATGTCGTGCGCGAAGCATTGCGCACCCTCGAACGGCAGGAGTTTGATGAGTCTCCCGCCCTTGAAGCGGCCATTCTGGAAGGCGTTGTTTCTCCGCACCAGCCCTACGATGCCCGTGTGATGGATCGTATCCGTCATAACGCACGCTCCATCGCATGAGCCTGGAAGTATCCATTGCCCTCCGGGCGGAGCAGGACATGACCCTGCAATACCGCTGGTATCTGGATAATGCCGACCTCGACGTCGCCGAACGTTATCTGCTTGCCGTGCATGAAACCATTCAGCGAATCGCGGAATGGCCAGGTCTGGGACGCCGCCGTCGCTTCCGGGCCCCCGAACTCACTCAGATTCGCAGTATCCAAGTGAAGAAACCATTCGACTGTCATTTGCTCTTCTACATGGACGGCGAAACCCTTCGGATCGAACGCGTCATGCACGGGGCTCGGGATCTGAAAAACCGGTTGCTCGAAGATCCTGAAGGATAGGCGGCAATATGGCTGCCGTTCAATGCAGTCCAAACGATCCGCTCCGGAGTCTTCTTATCTTGCGTCTTGTGTCTTGAAGTCTTGAGTCTTCCCCATGGACATCTTCACCCCGCAAAAACGTTCCGAGGTCATGTCCCGCATCCGCGGGCGTGATACAAAGCCGGAACTGGCCCTGCGCTCGATGCTCCACCGCCTCGGTTATCGCTTCACCGTCAGCGGCCCGAAAAACAAATCCCTTCCCGGCAAACCCGACCTCGTCCTGCCGAAATACCGGACGGTGATTTTTGTCCACGGATGCTTCTGGCACGGCCATGAAGACTGCCCGCACTTCCGCCTGCCGAAATCCCGCAGCGGTTGGTGGAAACGCAAGATCGAAGGCAACCGCGCCCGCGACCTCCGAAACGAAGACGCCATCCGCAGCCTCGGCTGGCACGTCGTCACCATCTGGGAATGTGCGCTGCGCAAAAAGTCCGATCTCGCGTGGCTCGCGAAACGCCTGCCTCACCTGCTCGGCGCGCCGCACATTTCCCGGTAGGGCGCGATCCGGCCCGGTCCGCCCTGATTCCCCGCGAGGGCGAACTCACGTCCCCTCCATCCGCATCCCCACAGCCCGCTCCGGGAAACCGATTCCGGGAAGCAGATTCTCCATCAACTCCCTTGCCCCGGCATAACTATCCCTGTCCGCGATGTGCTCCACAGTCCCATCATCCGCCAGCCCATAAATTCCAAAATACGGCGCGGAGAATTCCTCATCG
The DNA here is from genome assembly GCA_947491475.1 of Akkermansiaceae bacterium. GTDB lineage: Bacteria > Verrucomicrobiota > Verrucomicrobiia > Verrucomicrobiales > Akkermansiaceae > Luteolibacter. Next base: position 35,035 of record CANLKN010000023.1, read on the forward strand.
AACGGATCATCCTCCGCGTTGAAAGAATCCACTCCGTTCTCCACCAACGAATCCCTCACCGTGCGAATGCGCAAAAACCGGAATGTTGAAGTGGAAACCGGATGAGCGCGTTCGACAAACACCGGAACCGGCACCCCGCAGTCCGCCCAAACCGGAAGCTGCAAACGAAACGCCACCCGCAGGCAATCATCATGATCAAATCCGGCAAAATCACCGGGTTCCATGAACGCCAGACACGCATCGCCGAAGTGATTCTCCAACAGATACGGCCATACATCGTCCAATGCTTCAAAAGCGACGTGCTTGCAGGCCCAAGTCTCGAATAAATCCGCGACACGCATCATCTCACGCATGAACTGATCCCCCCCTTGGTAGGCTTCGCTCAAATTGACGGCAGGATCATTCTTTGCTGCCTTCAGGCAGGCAGTGTGCAGTGACAACGCACAGGCGAAAACGGCGGCGGGATCATTTGGCTCATCCATGGCTGCCGCTATCACCTGGCCAGGTACTGGCCGCGAGACAAGGAATAAATCCTGGCCATGCCAAATGGCGTTGCCAATATCCGCCCATGGCAGCCGGAAACCGATGGACACGGGATCAACTCCTCATCGTTCTCAATCTCTATCACAAACTCCGCTTCGGCCAGTTCGACTCGCGGCAACCGGTCATTATTGACCTCGCCAAACGCATGGAACGCACATCCGGAAGCGTGGCGATGAAACTCAACAATCTCGCGTCTCTTGATCCCGCTCTGAAGCTTCGCGGCATCGAAGGGCTCAAGGGTGCCAGCCAACTCGACCGCACGATGTGGCATGAATTCCACGAAAATCCGGCCGAATTGATTCCACTGAGTCAGGAACGCTTCGACGCCCTGTTCACCGAATCTGAAAACGAATCCACCGAAGTCATCCCCGGCACCGGCATCCGCAAGGTTCCGCGTGCGCCGTCCGGCGAAACCGAAGTCACACGCCCCACCAAACAACGCCGCGGGCAGGACTACTTCCGCGAAATCGTGCTCAACAACTACGCCAACCGTTGCGCCCTCACCGGTCTGCCCATCCGCGAACTCCTCATCGCCTCCCACATCCTCCCGTGGCGCAGCCACGAGGCGGAACGCCTCAACGTCCGCAACGGCATCGCCCTCAACCGCCTCCATGACGCGGCTTTCGATCAGGGACTCATTTCTTTCGACGACGAGTTGCGGATGATCCTCTCGCCCAAACTCCGTGGCGTCTTGCCACAACAGTCAGTTTCACATTATTTCGAAAGCTGCGAAGGAAAAGCTCTGGAACTGCCAGTCGACGGCATCCCGCCCGACGCCCTATTTCTATCAAAGCATCGATTACGCTATAAGCTCGTGAACTAAACCGCTCGCGCCATTTCAAAAAGTTCGGCCGGCATGGAGTGTTCCAGTTCCCAATGCATCTGAATCGGTCGGTCTCCTTGATAGGAAAGAAGATTCTTCGCCGGACCGAGAAAGATGTAGGGAGCGGTTTCCCCAGCGACCTTTTTTTCGAGTCGCGCAAAGAACAGGATGGTGTAACCGCGTTCGCGGAAATGGATATAGTTTTGTCCGTCGGTGTGGCTTTGTGCCGTGTTGCTCTGCGATTCCCAGTGCAGCACCGTCGAGCTTACCGGGTAATCCTTGTAGCGGGTATTTGGAGCGAAATCCCGATCCTCTTTACGGAAAGTGACGAGATGGAGATAGGCTTTCACCGCATGAACCGGTATGACGCCGCTTCCCGCCGGGCCGGTGGAGTCGAGATTTGCTTTACCGAAAGCCGAGGTGATCTCGCGCAGTCCGTAGGCGGCGTGAAGGCGCAGATGACATGGAAACGGCAAGGATGAAGCATAGGTCGCGAAAGGTTGCCGCATCCGTTGCCAGTCAATGATTTCCACGAGATCCTCCGCCGATCGGCGGTTTATGAGCCATTTCTCAAAAGATTCCCGATAGGAACCCACACCAAGCGCCTCACCATCACCGCTCCACAGAAGGTAGTGAAGTGCAGCAGCCTCTTCAGAGGAAAGACCATAGTGCGCGGGTTCTTCCGCAACGGTCGAGCAGGCCACCCGCTTTGCCTTTTCGAGAAATTCCGGATCGGTTCGCAAACTGAAGCGCCGCAATGTTCTCCGCGCTTCTTTGATCTCGGAATCTTCTACAGTTTTGGTGCCGGCGGCGAGGTCTTTCCACTCGGACCATGTCTTGTTCTTCAGTAGTTCGACTGGGGACAAGCCAGTCGCATTAATGAAGTTGCCGAAGGTGAGGGGGTGCCCGGTTTCAGCCGTGAAAGTCCGGATTGTTTCCGGGACGAACGTTTGAAGATTACCTAGCGATTGACGGATATTCTCTAACACGTGTTCCCTCGCGACGCGCTCGAACTGGATGCTGCATCCCGGTGGCAGGTTGGGGAAGTCCCGTTCGATTTCCCGGTCGATGCGGCGGCGGGTGTGACGAAGCAGGGCGGTGAATTTACGGTCGATCCGGTAGCGCCGGTGGACCTGGCCCACGAAGTCCAGCACGGTAAGGCATTCCTTTTCCGGAGCGTGGCGCAAGCCGCGGCCAAGTTGTTGCAGAAACACGGTGAGGCTCTCTGTCGGACGCAGGAAAAGAACGAGGTTGATTTCGGGCACGTCGATCCCCTCGCTCAAGACGTCCACGACGAAGAGAAATTGCAAGCGTCCATCCCGGAACTCCCTCATACGATTTTCGCGCAGATCACTTTGGGTTTCGCCTACAATGATTTCAGCCGAGTATCCCATCTCACGAAATTTGCGGGCCATGAAATCGGCATGGCGCACACCGGCGCAGAAACCCACAGCCCGGGTTCCGGCCAGATCCGGGTGGTAGCGCTGGATGGCGTGATGAATGACATCAAGTCGCTGCGAGGCCCTCAGATCGTCACCGGTGTAAATGGCTTCAAGTTCGGCAGAATCGTATTTCCCGTTGCGCCAGAAGCGCTCGTCGGCGGTGGAAATGGGATCTGTGACACCAAAGTAATGAAACGGGCAAAGCAACTTCTCATCGAGAGCCTCAGGCAAGCGAATCTCGGCGGCGAAGCGGTTGTCGAAGTCGGGCAGAATTGAACTGCCATCCATTCTTTCGGGAGTGGCGGTGAGGCCGAGAAGTATCCCAGGCCTGAGGTGTTCGAACAGTGGTCGGTAGCTGTCGGCCGCTCCGTGGTGGGCCTCGTCCACGATGAGAAAGTCAAAGTGCTGCTCTCCAAGTTGTTCCCATGGGCGCTGCCGGTTGAGGCTCTGCACGGAGGCGAAAACGGCCTCCCACTGGGTCGGCCGTTGACCATCGACCAATAGATCTCCGAAATTGAAATCACGAAGCACGGCGCGGAAGCAGTCGCGTGCTTGATGGAGGATCTCTTTGCGGTGAACGACGAAGAGCAGGCGGGCCTGCCCCGGATGTATCCGCCGGAAGCGGGCGTAGTCGAAGGCGGCTATCACCGTCTTGCCGGTTCCGGTCGCCGCGACGACGAGGTTTTTCATCAAGCCGTCAATCCGCATGGCATCGAGGGCCTCGAGCACCCTCTCTTGAAACGGGTGGGGTTTGAGATCGGCGAAGAAGCGCGGCCCGTTCTCATCAGGCGGATTTCTGACGCTTTGGATCGCTTCACGGAATCTTGCAGCTTGGCTTGCGTCATATGGAACGAAGCTTTCGTGGCACCAGTAGGTTTCGAATTCCGCTGCAAAACGCGCGAGCACATGGGGCATGTCCTGAGCCGTGACCTTTACGGTCCACTCCAAGCCACTGGTCATCGCGGGCTGGCTCATGTTGGCGGAGCCGATGTAGGCAGTCGAGTAGCCGCTCGCGCGGTGGAAGTGATATGCCTTGGCGTGAAGGCGGGTCCGAGCGGTGTCGTATGAGATGCGAATGCTAACGTTCCGCCGCTTGACAAGCCACTCGATGGCATGCGGATCGGAGGCACCCATGTAGGAAGTGGTGATGATACGGACGGGAATGCCGCGAGCTTCAATCTCCTCGAAGGCAGTCATGAGCAAAGAGAGCCCCGACCATTTTACGAAGGAGACAAGAATGTCGACGCGATCACAGCTCAGAAGCTCGGTTCGGAGCTCCCGTTCCAGCGGAGGGTCGTCGGCACTTCCTGTAAGCAAACTGCTGATGGAAAGAGGCGTTTCGGGATGCGGCCAGGGAGTCTGTTGGCCAGCCGGCCGAATTTGCGTGAGGAGTGTCTTGGGTTCGGAAAGCAGTCGCCGCCTTTTTGTGTAGTCGAGTCCATCTTCCGCCGCGACCAGTTCAATCAACCGGTTGATCAACTCAATCCGGGTGCCTGCCTTTGAGTTAGGCAAAGCCTGATGGAGCAGTTGTCGAATGAACTGACTATAAGTTGATGGTTCACTTTCGGAGTCGAGTTTCTCGATCGTGTAGCTGAGGTCAGGCCGGGTGCGCAGTAGCTCTGCGAGTTCCTCATCAAGGAGGCGCTCGTAGAGTCCGGGTTCAAGATTCTTCTGTTCCAATGAATTGGCGGGTATAATCACGCACTCAACCTCTCCCCCCTCCACCTCAACCCCTCCGCATCCGGATGGAAAGCCGGATTTTGGGTAGAAGCTGAAACGCTGAGATGCTGAAAACTGAAATGAAGAGACGGAGGCGGCGGGAAGTCAGGATTTGCGGGTGGCGCGGTAGGGCGTGGGCTCTTCGGCGACTTTGGAGACGGGGCCGGGTGCGTGATTTGCCGGGGCTTTACCGGCTGCGGCGGCGTTCTGAAAGGAGAGTTTCAGCTCCGCGCCGACGGCGCGGCCGGCGCGGACCAGGGTGGCGATGGTGAGGTTTTCGGCACCGCCGAGCAGGCGGGTGATGCGGGATGGCGGCACGCCCATGCGGTTGGCGAGTTCGCTGCGGGTGATGCCCTCGCGTTTCATGAACTGGAGCAGCGCTTCCACGGCCTCCAGCTTGCGGAATTCGATTTCGCCCTCAAGCGAGAGCGGCTCGGCAAAGGCCCGGACAAGAGGATCCGTGGTTTCCGGACGGGTAATGGTGATTTTCATGGTGGCGTTCACTCCCATTTCAAAATGGTCTCCGGGTGATTTTTGATTGATAAGTAGTCGTCCTTGCGGGATTTGGCCAAGCGGATGTCTTTCTGCTGCCGCTTGTTTTTGCTTCCACCGTTGGTGCAGAGAATGAGTTGGTTCCGTCCGTCGATCTCGTCGTAGAAGGCATAGAGTCGGAGTCCCGGGCGTTTGAATTCATGAATGCCGTCCCCGACGTGGCGAAAGGTGATCTGGTTCTCATAACGCGGGTGGTTGCTGATGCTGCGGATTCTGGTCAGGATGGATTCGAACTGATTCCGGTCATGTCTGGCCAAATCCATGAGGAATTCCCGGGCCGGATCCTTGCCATCGATATCAAGTGTCACCACCCTGCGGGCGTCACCAACATGGATCGTGCGGAGAGTGATTTCAACAGGCTTTTTCACTTTTATGATAAACCGCGGGAGACTCACGAGGCGGCAAGCAACTGCCCGCACCGCCACCTCAGTCCCTCCGCATCCGGATGGAAAGCCGGATTTTTGGGTAGAAGCTGAACGCGGGGTGAGCGCTGGCGAACCTGGAAGATCATGGCGCAGCCCTGATTGGCATGGCCGGAGGCAAAAGCTGAAATGAAGAAGTGGGCAAATGCTGAAGAGAAGACGCAAGACCCAAGACTTCAAGAGGCAAGAGAAGAATGAGCACTCGTCCGTCTTCGCGCTGCTACGCGACAAGCAGAGTGACGCCACAGATGGTTAGACCGCCCGTGCGGGCGGAGGCTTGGGCGCGCTCCTCAGGGAGCGCAGGCCAATGGACAGGGAAAGATCTGTCCAAGCACGGCCGTGCCGTCATTTCTTGGCATCAAGCTTTCACACCTCATTGGCGTGCGCTCTCGGCGAGAGCGCGCTACCTTTGACTCTAAAAAGCAAAATGACAAAGGTGTTACCGGCCTATTTTACCACTGATTGCGCTGATTTTTGACTCATTTCACTGAAAGAATTGGTGAAAATTTCACTCACCTTTAAAGTGACCAAGTCAGTCTCTCCAACCTCTTCAAAATCAGTTCAATCACTGGCTCCCATCTTCCTTTCTACGTTGACGCATGTGCTGCCATCAGGCGGGAGTCAACGCGCTTGGAGGCGGATTATCTTCGGCAGCTGGCGGGCGGGGTGATCCTGGGGACAGGTTGTCCCCAGGACGGGCTGGAACAAATTGTTCCAGCCACCATCAAGCGCGCGCGGCGTCAGATCTTCTTCGGCATGGCGGTCCATGCGCCCTTTTTCTTGCTGCTCTTGAGGCAGGTTTCGATGAAGGCAATGCCGGTCCAGCCGTCTTCGACGGTGGCGTATTTGCTGCCGTCGTTGTTGAACTTCTTGCCGGCTTTCCATTTGCGGACATCGGCCTCGAAGCAGCGGTGGAGACGGCCGAATGCATCGTGGAATGCTTCTGGGTGGCCGGCGGGAATCGTCGGCTCGGCCATCAGGTCGGCGGGGACGTTTTTCGGCAGGAAGCCATCGCCTGGAGAGACCGCGCCGCGCCAGTAAACGCGGTCCGGTTGGTCCGGCAGGTGGATGGTGAGTTTTTCCGGATCTTCCTGTTTCCAGACAAGGGTGCCCTTGGTTCCGGCGATGACGATGCCCAGATCATTCTTGTGACCGATGCAGATTTGCGAAGCTCGGACGAGCGCCTTGCCGCCGTTGGAGAGCTTGCAGTAGATGGTGAAGTGGTCGTCGAGCATGCGGCCTTGGACGAAGGTTTCCATCTGTGCGGAGACCTCGGTGACATCGAGACCGGTGACGTAGCGGAGCTGCATCAGGGCGTGGGTGCCGATGTCACCGCCGCAACCGGAACCACCGGCGCGTTTGGGATCGACGCGCCAGGCGGCCTGCTGCTGGCCGGTGGCCTCCAGCTTGGATGCGAGCCAGCCCTGGATGTAATAACTGTCCACCCAGCGGACTTCGCCGAGCAGCCCGCTTTGCACAATGTAGCGGCTGAGGCGGGTGGTCCAGTGGCCGAGGTAGGTGTGGGCCAGGGCGAAGGGCACGTTGAGCTTGCGCGAGGTTTTAACCAGATCGGCGGCCTCCTTGAGATTGAGGCAGAGCGGTTTCTCGCAGAACACGGCGATGCCGGCCTTCATCGCCTTCATCGCGGGATCGTAGTGCACGAAATTCGGTGTGACGATGAGGATGTAATCGAGCTTCTCATCGGCCGGCGCGGTCGCGTTGGCGGCGATCATTTCATCGTAGGAACCGTAGCCCTTGATTGGATAGGGCCAGTTTTTCGCCTCTTCCATGGCGATCTTGGGGTCCGGGAAAAGTGCACCGGCGACGACGCGGCGGGTGCCGTCCATGTGGATGGCCTTCTGGTGGGGTTGAACGATGAAGGCTCCTTTGCCGCCTCCGACGAGACCGATGTTGAGAGGTTTGTTAGACATGGGTGTGTTTTAGTTTTCAGGTTTGGAAGTAATGTCATTCTACGCCGGTCCACTGGCCGAAGTTGCGGAATTTCGCGTAGCGCTCCTCGAGAAGTCGCGGAGTAGGTTTGGCGGAAAGTTCGCCCAGATGGCGAAGAACCACCTCGCGGAAGGCATCGGCGGTGGCCTGGTGATCATGGTGGGCTCCGCCGGTAGGTTCCGCGATCACGTCATCAATGAGGTTGAGTTGCTTGAGGTCCGGGGCGACGAGCTTCATGGCCTCGGCGGCCTCGGGTGCGTGCTTGCGGTGTTTCCAAAGGATGGCCGCGCAGCCTTCCGGGCTGATGACCGAGTAGTAGGCGTTTTCAAGCATGATGACGCGGTCCGCCACGCCGATGCCAAGAGCGCCCCCGGATCCGCCCTCACCGAGAACCACGGCGATGACCGGCACTTTGAGCAGCATCATTTCGCGCAGGTTGTAGGCGATGGCCTCAGCGATGTTGCGCTCCTCCGCGCCAATGCCTGGAAAAGCGCCCGGGGTATCGATGAGGGTGATAACTGGCAGGCCGAATTTTTCCGCGAGCTTCATCAGGCGCATCGCCTTGCGGTATCCCTCGGGGTGGGCACTGCCGAAATTGCGCTTGAGATTTTCCTTGGTGTCCCTGCCTTTCTGATGGCCGATGATCACCACGCGCTGGCCGCCGATACGGGCGAAGCCGCCGGGCATCGAGGCATCATCGCCGATGTGGCGGTCGCCATGCAACTCGCAGAAGTCGGTGAACGCGAGTGAGACGTAATCGAGCATGAATGGACGACTGGTATGGCGGGCGATCTGCACGCGCTGCCAAGGGGTGAGGTTTTCGTAAATTCCCGCCCGGGTTTCGGCGAGTTTGGCCTCCATCATGGAAATTTCATCGGACATGTCGATGTTTTGCGAACTCGACTTTGTCCTGAGTTTTTCGATTTCGCGTTCGAGCTCGGCGGCGGGTTTTTCGAATTCGAGGAGCTGCATGGCAGGAGTTTCAGTATTCGACTGGCAGGATGCAAGAGGGGAATCGCCTCGCCTCATGCTTCCACACGGCGCGGCATCCTTCGTATTTCAGGAAACGCTGGTCGCGCCCCAAATACAAATCAATACTGGTAGTTCAGATAGAAATTGAACTGCCCGCCTTTGTCGGCCTCATCATCCGGCGAGGAAACGGGGACCGCGTAGTCGAGGGCCAATGGCATCGGGCTGATCGGCAGTTTGAGGCGGATACCTACGCCGATATCACTGTAAAGGTCACTTGGATCGGGATCCCAACTGTCTGCATTGACAAAACCGGTGTCGTAAAAGACAGCAGCGCGCACGGTTTCGATGATCGGGATGGTGTATTCCATTGTGATATAAGCGAGCGAATTGCCACCATAAACCTCTTCCGTGTAGCCGGTATCGCGCGGCCCAATATCGCGGAACTCAAAACCGCGCAGCGTGCGGCCGCCACCGAGGAACATGCGTTCGAAGATCGGAACTTCGTCGCCGATGGCATCAACAAAGGCGAGCTCGCCATTGACTGAGAAAATCGAATCCCATTTCAAGTTCCAGTATTTCTGCCCTTGTGTGGAGAAGGTGATGGTTTCGACGTCTCCGCCGAGGCCGGCGTAAGTGAGACCGAGATCGACCTTGTGGCCGTTGCGCGGCATGATCGTGCTATCGCGGGTATCATAAACCCAGTTGACTCCAAAGGCACTGCGCAGGTAGTCGCCGCCGATCTCCTCTTCAGA
>CANLKN010000024.1 GCA_947491475.1 Akkermansiaceae bacterium
CGGTTCGGGCGGATGGTTTTGTCTGCTAAACAAATCATAAGGCCCGAATTTCAGGCATGGGAGTCTTTTTAGGCTCTCATGCCTACTTTTTTCTTTGTCCAAATCCCTCTCCATCAAGGGATTGCCGATTCTGGGACAGGCTCTACCTATGTTATGGCGACCTGCCGACCAATGGTTTTGCCGACATTGGCAGCTTCAAGTTCCCGCGCGGTGCGATCCTCGGCCGCGATCTTTCCAAGGTTCACGAAGTGGATCCAAAGGACGACACCGGCGTGCAGGAGTTCATCGATCACTCATGGTATGAATACTCCGGCGAGGGTGGAAAACATCCGTGGCAGGGTGAAACTAAACTCAAATACACGGGACCTAAACCTCCGTATGAACACCTCGATGTGGATGCCAAATACAGCTGGCTCAAGACACCGCGCTGGAAAGGCCATGCCATGGAAGTCGGGCCGCTGGCGCGCATGTTGGTTGGTTATGCCTCCGGCCATCCTGAGATCAAGGATGCGGTGACCGAGGCACTCGCCGCACTCAATGCTCCGCCTGCGGCATTGTTTTCCACACTCGGTCGCACGGCTGCGCGTGCCATCGAGTCGAAACTCGCCGCCCGCTGGGGATTGGAGTTTTTCGATCAACTCATCGCCAACGTCAAAGCGGGCGACACGCGCACTTTCACCAAGGAGCGCTGGGAACCGTCCACCTGGCCGAGTGAAGCCCGCGGCGTCGGCTGCAGCGAGGCACCGCGCGGGGCACTGGCCCACTGGCTGGTCATCAAGGACCGCAAGATCGAGAACTATCAACTGGTGGTTCCGAGCACATGGAACGCTTCGCCGCGCGATGGCAAGGGCCAGCGCTCGGCTTACGAGGCTTCGCTCATTGGCACGCCGGTGCACGATCCCCAACAACCGCTTGAGATCATCCGCACGATTCACTCGTTCGACCCTTGTCTCGCCTGCGCCGTCCACCTCTACGAGGATCAGAAGGAAATCGCCCGGCACGAATTGCTGGTGAAATAACCCTCCGCTGCCATGCATGCGTCACATGATTTCAAACGGGTCTATGTCTGGGAGCAACCGGTGCGCTGGTTCCACTGGATCAACGCGCTGTGTGTCATCGTGCTTGGTGTGACCGGCTATCTGATCACCCATCCGCCGGCCTTGATGAGCGCGCAAGAAGCCTCGTTCAGTTATTGGTTTGGCACGCTGCGCTTCATTCATTTCGCCACCGCCTATGTATTTCTCGCAAACTTCCTGTTCCGCCTCTACTGGGCGGTGGTGGGCAACAAATTCACGCATTGGCGCAATTTCTTTCCGGTCTCAAGAAAGCAAGTGCGGGAAGTCTGGGCGGTGCTCAAGGTGGATGTCCTGCAATCAAGCGACAAGCCGGTGCACACGCTTGGGCATAACTCGGTGGCCTATTTCACCTACATGGGCACCGGCCTGCTCACGGTTTTCCAAGTGATCAGCGGCTTCGCTCTCTATGCCCCGATGTCCGATTTCTGGTTCCCGCATCTCTTTGACTGGGTGGTGCCGATTTTCGGCAGCGAGCAGAACCTGCGCATCTTCCATTATGCCGCGCTCTGGCTCTTCGCGGTCTTCACCCTGATCCATGTCTATCTGGTGTTCTATCACGATTATGTCGAAGGCCACGGCGTGCTCTCCTCGATGGTCGGCGGTTGGAAATTCATGGAAAAGGAAAAGATCGAGGCCGAGGAAGCCACCGGCATCTCCGGACTGCCGCGGCGGAATGCGGCCAGGCGCACTAAGGGATAGAAATGATGTGATGACTTGCCTGCTCGACAACACACTGGTGGGGGAGCCCTCGGCAGACCGGGCGGTGGATTCTCCACCGGCGTGCAGGGTGCTCGTCCTCGGCGTGGGCAACGTGCTGATGGGCGACGAGGGGGTGGGCGTGCATGTGCTGCGGGAGTTGGAAAAGCAGCCGCCGCAGGGCGTGCGCCTGCTTGATGGAGGAACCGGTGGCATCAACCTCTTGCTGGAGTTCGATGAGGTTTGTGACATTGTGCTGATTGATGCCACGCGCGACGGCAATCCTGCGGGCACCCTTACTTTTCTCCAGCCACGGGATGCCGGCGAACTGCCGCGCGGACTGGGTGCGCACGATTTCGGCTTGAAAGATCTTTTTGCAGTGTCTGCACTTCTCGACCAGATGCCATCGCTTCATCTATTCACCATTTCGGTGGAGGAAATCCGGCCGATGTGCATGGAACTATCACCTGCGGTGGCGGCGGCCGTGCAACAAGCCGCCGATGCCGTGCAATCACTTGCCCATGACTTGATCCCATGATGACTCCAGAGCTCACCATCCTCACCCTCAATGCCATGGCCGTGGCTTTCATTCACACGGCGATCGGCCCGGATCATTATGTGCCATTCATCGTGATGTCCAAGGCCCGTGGCTGGTCGCTCGCGAGGACCACCTGGATCACGCTGGCTTGCGGGATTGGCCACGTCGCCAGTTCGGTGGTGCTCGGTCTTGCTGGCTACGCAGTGGGAGCGAGCCTTCGACACCTCGAATGGATCGAGTCATTTCGCGGCGAGTTTGCCGCGTGGGCGCTGATCATCTTCGGCGCGGTTTACGCAGCGTGGGGTTTGTGGAAAATCAAGCGCAAGGGTCCCGACGGCCACATACACGACCATTTGATTCGCCTGCATTCCCACGACCACATCCACGACCCGAAATCCGGTGCCGAGATCAGCCTCACGCCGTGGATTCTTTTTGCGATCTTTGTCTTCGGCCCCTGTGAACCATTGATTCCACTTTTCATTTATCCGGCGGCCACCAGCGGTTGGGCGGGCGCGTGGCTGGTGAGCATGGCGTTTGCGGTGGTAACCATCAGCTCAATGCTGGCGCTTGTCCTTGTCGGCCGCTATGGCTTGAACTGGCTGCCTACGGCCCGTGTTGCCCGCTACAACCACGTGCTGGCGGGAAGCACCATCGCGCTTACCGGCTGCATGATTCAGTTTCTCGGGCTCTGAGAATCCGGTTTCCCCCTCCGCCATTGCGTTGGGATGTGGTCAGCACCAGAACCCATGCCGCACTGGTGTGTGGTGGCCGAGGGCGCAATCTTGGCGGAAAATGCCGATGAGGTGAAACGCGGGCAATGCCGCACGTCTGGCGGGCACCTTGTTCGGCGATTGATCAGAATATTTTGCTTTTCACGCGCTTGCGGATTGCCGAGGCGGGGGGTATTTCCCATCCTCCGCCTCCCGTATGGCTGTTGAAACCACTGCTGCTCCCGCACCCGCAAAAAACACGTCGCTCCAGCAAGGCGCGACCTCCACAGATGACGTCACGCGCGCTCTGCCGCACGCGCTTGGGCCGGAAAAAAGCCTGCTTTCCTCGATGTTGCAGGAACCGCAGGAATACATCGCGGTGGCCATCGAGGAAAAACTCACTGCTGAGCACTTCTATCTTCCCTCACACTCCACCTTGTTCGGTTTCCTGATCGACCTGTTTGAAAAAAACCACGAGGTGGAACTCGTCTCGCTGGTGCAGCGCCTGCTCGACAAGGGTCAGTTAGAGCGCGTGGGAGGAGCGGCGGCAGTCACCGATCTTTACACTTATGCGCCCAGCCCCGGGCATTTCCGCCATCACTTGCAGCATGTGAAGGACAAGTATGTGCTGCGTTCCATCATCCGGCATTCGAATGAGGCGATCGCCCAGGCATACGACGCGCCCGACGAAGTCGCCGGCCTGCTCGATACGGTGGAGGCAAAAATCCTCGCCATCCGCGAGGGTGCGGAAACCAACAAATCGCCCACCATCAAGCAGACGGTCGAGGATGTTTTCACGCAGTTCCAGAAAACGCTCGTCGGCGAAAAGGGTGCACAGGGCTTGAGCACTGGCTTCGAAGTGTTGGACCGCATGAGCAGTGGCCTCAAACCGGGTGAAATGTTTGTCGTCGCCGCCCGCCCGTCGATGGGCAAGACCTCGTTCATGATGAACATCGTCGAGCACATCTGCATGGATATGGGCAAGCCGGGCATGGTTTTCTCCTGCGAAATGAGTGCTTTCCAGCTCGTGCAGCGCCTGGTTTTCGCACGCGCCAAGTTCGCTACCAGCCAGCTCTCGCGCGGCTACAAGCCTGTAAAAGCCGAGCTCCAGCGCATCCAGCGCTCGTGCATGGAAACCGCCCAATCCAAGATTTTCATCGATGACACGGCTGGCATTTCCATCAACGAACTGCGCGCCAAAGCCCGCCGCAAAAAGCGCGATGAGGACATCCAGTTCATCGCCATCGACTACTTGCAATTGATGAAATCGCGCACCAAACAGGCGGAAAACTCGCGTGAGCGGGAAATCGCCGAGATTTCCGCCGGCATCAAGGGGCTGGCCAAGGAACTCAGCGTGCCGATCCTCATTCTTGCCCAGCTCAACCGCGGCCCGGAATCCCGCACCGGAAAAAGCCTCGGTGTGCCTCGCATGTCCGACCTTCGCGAGTCCGGTGCCATCGAGCAGGATGCCGATATGGTGGGCCTGCTTTATCGATCCGCGTATTACGCCGAAAACGAGGAAGAGCGCGAGGCCGAGGCGGGGAAAGCCAATCTGGTGCTCGCCAAGAACCGCAATGGTGAAACCGGCGATGTTCCGCTCACCTTCATCGCCGAGCTGATGCGCTTTCAAAGCGGCCCGCCAGCCCGCGAGGCCGAGTCATGAGCCGTGGTGGCGCGGATTGAAGTGGGAAACCTCGCGCAGTTTCATCCATAGCGCGCGTTCCTCTTCATTGGGATTTTCCGGCAGTCGCACGTTCACCACGGCGTGGAAATCACCTCGTTCGCCTGATTTTCCCATTGGCAGGCCACGGCCGCGCACGCGCAGGTGCTGGCCATTCTCGCTGCCGGCCGGGATGCGCAGTTTGATCAGTCCGTCGAGCGTGGGCACCGGCAGCTCGGCGCCCAGCACGGCCTCCCATGGTGCAATATCGAGCTCGTAATACACATCGGAACCCTGCGTGCTGAAATCCGGGTGGGCGGAGTGGCGGACGCGCAGGTAGAGGTCGCCAGGATCGCCGCCGCCCTGGCCGGGCTCGCCTTCGCCGGGCACGCGGATGCGCTTGCCGTTGGTCACGCCCGGAGGGATGCGCACTTGGAAGGTGTGCGTCTCGGTGCGGCCGGTCCGCGGGTTGGCCATCTGCAACGTGACCGGGCGCACCGATCCGCGCATCGCCTCCTCCAGCGTGACGAGGATGTCGCCCTCGATGTCACCTCCGCCGCGCGGGCGTGAGGCACCGGATTTGGACGCGCCCGGCATGCCACCGGGAAACCCGTGACGGCTTGCCCCGCCGAAGTATTGCTCGAAAAAGTCACTGAATCCGGTGCCGCCGAAATTGAACTCCTGCGCGGTCTGGCCACGCCTGCCACCGGGTGGCGGAAACTGGCCCTCATGCTGCCAATCCATGCCAAGTCGGTCGTATTTGCCGCGTTTTTCGGGATCGCCGAGCACTTCATAGGCTTCGTTGATCTCCTTGAACTTCTCCTCGGCGGTTTTCTTGTCCTTGGCCACATCCGGGTGGTGCTTGCGCGCGAGTCTGCGGAAGGCCTTCTTGATGTCCTCCGCAGTGGCGTCGCGTTTCACGCCAAGGATGGCGTAGTAGTCTTTGAATTCCATGGATAAGGGGTGGCGGCTCGGCTGGCTGGTTTGGTCTCTGTCGAAAAGTTGGCAGTGGCGATAACGCTTGTCGAGGCTGTGGCTCAGGCCCACGCATCTAAAAATGGAATATTTCACCGCAAAGCAGCAAGGGTCGCCAACGAGCGCAGAGAAGTTCAACAAAATGAAGTGGAAATTACAATTCAAGGAGAGCCGCCCTGTTCCCGCACACTTATGGATTATGATCTTTGCGACCCTTTGCTAACTTTGGTGCGTCAGGCCAAGCCTGGCTTTTCTATTGATCTGAAACGTGATCAATATGTCCAACATGTAGCCCTCTACCGTTTCGCTGAAATCATTATTCCAGCCAGTGCGAGCGAGTCGAAATATTTCGGTTGGGCAGAACTTCTACTCAAACCGCACCAGCGGCGCTTCGTCGGTGTCCAATTGCGCGAGCATTTTGCTCACCGTGCGGCGCTGGCCGGGGAGGATGAGCTCCGGGCGGATGTCGGCCAGCGGCTGGAGCACGAAGCGCCTTTCGCCGATCCGCGGGTGCGGCAGCGTGAGATCCGGATGATCGCAGGTTTCGGAGCCGAGATAAAGCAGGTCGATATCAATGATGCGCGGGGCGTTTCGTTCGGTGCCGCGCTGACGTCCGAGGCGGATTTCCATGGCCCGGGTTTTTTCTAACAATTCCAGCGCACTGCCGCAGAAGCCGATCTCGACGACAGTGTTGAGAAACTGTGGCGAGCCCGGCGGGCAGAAGCGCGGTTCGGTCTGATAGACCGGGGCGCAAAGGATGGGCTCGGAGGGTTCCGAAATTTCACGCAGGCACGAGATGGCGGCGAGCAGGTTGGCGAGACGGTCGCCGAGATTCGAGCCCAGTGCGATGCCGGCGCGTGGCATGCTCACTCCTCGAAGTTGGTGAGACTGCTGATTCCGTAGTTTTTGGCGACCCGCTCGTTGGCTTCCGCGACGGCGGCCGACGGGATGATCACCGGGCGGCTGGCACCGAAGAGCTCGATCACATGAAACTCCGGCGCTTTCTCCGGATGGAGCAATTGATGGGCGTGCTTGAGATCGGTCACTTCCACGCCGTTGATCTTGTCCACGGCAAAACCCGCGAAGTCGCCTAGCTGGCTGGTGACGGGGTCGCTTTCGACGCGGGTGAGCATCACGATGTCCCGGTGTTTTTGGAAAAGCCCCTTGGGGATGTAATCGGTGTAGAGGCGGCGCACCGTGACATCATCAAACTTGGAAGCGGCGAAGAGATTGGTGTCGAGCGGTTGGAAAACCAGGCCGGCGAAGACCATGTAGCGCGGTTTTTTTTCATACTTGATGGCATACATCCGCGACCATGGCAGTGCCTTCAACTCGATTTCCACATCATTCCACGAGCCGTCGCGCAGGAAGCGCGCCGCCACCTTGTCGCCGGCGAACTTGCGTTCCACCACTTCGTTGTAGTTCGTTTTTTCGCCGTCGATGGTGACCATGCCGGCGCTGTCCACCGTGTGTCCATTGAGCGAGAGCAGCACGTCGCCGGGCTGCAGGAAACCAGCGGCGGCACTGGTGGGCACCACGTTGGTGATGAGCACTCCCATGTTGTCATTGGGCAGGCCGAGCGCCTTGCGCATTGCCGGATTGTGCAGGGGGAACTCAGTGATGCCTAGATCCACATAATGATCATAACTTCCGTCTTCAATGTCCTTGAGGAAACGCCGGATCACGGGAGTGGGGATGATGTATCCGGTGTTGTCCGCCTGGCGCAGGCCTTGGAAGGCCACGCCCACCACCTTGCCGTCCTGCAGCACGGGGCCGCCGGAGTTTCCCGGGTTGATGGCGGCATCGATTTGGATCACCAGGTGGGAGTCGATGCGCGAGTGCGAATACGGTTGGAAGTCGATGCGCGAGACCACGCCGCGGGTGACCGAAAGCCGGTCGCCGCCGATCGGGTAGCCGATCACGCGCACCTGGGATTCGAGCGCGGGCACCCCGCCGAATTCGAAGACGGGAAACGATTCAAAATCCGAGAAATCCTCCACCTCGAGCAGTGCGAGGTCGCTATCGTGGGCGATGTGCACGACCCTGGCGGGGTATTTCACCGGGCTGCCGTGCACGGTGATGAGCAGGCGGCGGGCGTTGGATACGACGTGGGCGTTGGTGAGGATTTTGTTGTGGCCGATGATGAATCCGGTGCCGATGCCGCCGCCAAAGCGACCGGAATTCCACGGGGTTTCATAATCGGGCACCTGGGTGGCGGCCTCGATGCGCAGCACCGAGCGATAGACGTCGGAATCCGCGGGCTCTGCGGTGAGAAGCGCTGCGGCGGAGAGGAAAAACAAGGTGAGTCTCAGGAACATGGGATGTGGCGGGAGACTACCGGGCGCTGCCCGTGCGGCAAACGAAATTTGCCGCAGTTTTTCAATCAAACAGGCTGCTGCGGAACTTGGGTTGCTGGTTTTCTTCATCCCAGTATCCCATGGCCGAGCGCCACTGCCAGAGCGTCCACGGGATGCCGCGCTCTTCAGCGAAGGTGCGCATGTCCCGCAGGAATCGCTCGCGGCTGGCCATGTCCGCGCTCTCGTGGGTGCCGAACTCGCCGAGGTGCACCGGCCTGCCAAAGTGGTCCGACCATGCGTGGGCGGTATCGAGCGCCGCCTTGATGCCGCGCGGCGAGCTCGGGTTGCTCTCGGCCGGCTGCTTGTTGTAGTTGGCGATGAATGGGCTCACGCCCGGGTGAGCGCGCAACGATTCATGCAGCACCAGCGGAGTTTCCGGCGGGCCGGGATAGCGCACGCCTTTGAGTTCGGAAAGACCGGACCAACTCGCGCCCTGATGGGTGAAATAAAACGGCTCGTAGCTGTGGAAAGTGCCCACCAGACGGTCGTCGTCATCCGGCAACCGCAGTTGGTCGAGCTCGTTCACATTTCCCCAATGCCCCGGACTGATCAGCAGGATGCGTTCGGGGTTGGTCTTGCGGATGGTGGCGATGACTTCCTGATAGATCGGGTTGGCCAGCTCGGTGGTCAGCGCGTGGCAGGGCTCGTTGAGCGGTTCGAAAAAAAGCGTCGGCGGCCACGATTGGAAATGCCGCGCGATCAATTCCCAGCCGGCGATGAAGCGGTCCTTGTGCGCGGCGGGATCCGTGGTCAGCTCGCGGAAATGGTGCCAGTCGAGCATGATGTGGAGCTTGCGATCGAGCGCCCGTTTCATGAACGGCTCAAGCTCCGCGAGAAACGCCGGGTCGATTTCAAACCCGCCATTCTTCGGCCGCAGGTGGAAATGCCATGCCACCGGCATGCGGATGTGGTCGAAACCTTCGTCGGCGACGTGATCGATATCCTCAAGTGTGTATTGCACCGGACGCCGTTTGGGGTCCGCGTCCCAGCAATTTCCGAGGCTCACTCCACGTTTGATGCGGGCCATCGCGCGGTGTGCCGGAGTGTCCGGGCCGAGGCGTCTCGGTTCCACAAATCCCGGCAGGGTGGCGGCTCTGGAGTGCAGGCGAATTTTCACTTCGCGGCCTGCCTTGACCTCGATTGTCTGGCTGAGCGGGCGCTGCGACCATGTGGCAGCCATGCCATTTCCCTGTAGTGCTTTCGCATTCGCCAGCGGCCATGCATCGCGGCTGGCGGCGGGTGCGGCTGGCGAGTTCCAGCCGACAGGATCATTGCCTGTGGCTTTCTCGAAGCTGCCGTTGCGAATTTCCGCACCCTCGGCATCAATCCCATCCCAAAGCACTTCCTGGCGGGAAACCGGCATGCCTTTTTTTTGCGACCACGGACCGTTGAGCTGCAGATCCACCGTGCCATCATGTGCGGGAGTGAAATGCAGGATGATTTCCTGCCATTGCCACCAACGGACTGGAAACATTACCTCCGTCATCCTTTCGCGGGTGGCCTGATCTTTCTCCCAATGTGCGGGTATCGCATGGCCTGCGGAAACCCGGACCCCGCCCAACGGCGGCGCGTCTTGCGGAACTTGCAGGAACAACCGGCCCTGTGCGGCCATCCGGATGTCTTCCGCGCCGCTGAAGGGGCTGATGAATGTGACTAACAGGAGCAGGAGGCGTTCCATAATAAGGCGGCAAGGTTGAGCGATGAACATCGCATCAGGACGCGGGCGAGGAGGGTTTTGTGCATGGCCTGTTGATTGATGGCGAGAAATAATTCCGCCGCAACTCGGCGCGTGCATTCCTGCGGTTCCGCGCTAGCCTCGGGACATGAACTCCTACAGTCCGCCGCCGATTCCAAGCCATCACTCCCCATATCCGGCTCCACGCCAACGCAGCATTTGGCCATGGTTGGCCGGGGCGGTGGTTCTGTGCGGCATCGGTTTTTTCTTGCTGATGATCGTGGGGATCTTCTCCGCGCTGGCCACTGGCATCAAGGAGGGGGCCACGTTTTCGGCGAGATCCACCAATTTCAATAATACCGTGATCCGCAGCGGCAGTGCGGAGAGCATCGTCCACATCGATCTCGAAGGGGTGATCACCGCCTCGCCAACGCGCAATGGCACCTCGATGGTCGATGATTTCCATGAACTGGTGGAAGCGGCGGTGAATGATGACTCGGTCAAGGCCATCGTCATCCGCATCAATTCACCCGGCGGCGAGGTCACCGCCTCGGACCGCCTTCACCGCATCATCCAGCAAGCGGACGCGCGCAAGCCGGTATTGGCATATCTCGATACGATCGCGGCATCCGGCGGTTATTATGCGGCTTGCGGCAGCCGCCACCTGACCGCCCATCCCACCACCTTCACGGGTTCGATCGGCGTGATTATGCAATCGGTGAAATACCGCGAGCTTTTTGATAAGATGGGCGTCTCGATGGAGACTTACAAAAGCGGGGCACTCAAGGACCTGCTGTCAGGCACGCGCGAGACAAGTCCGGAAGAAATCGAGTTGGTCAATACGCTGGTTCAGGAAACCTACACGCGTTTTCTGGAAATCGTGGCGCAGAACCGTTCGAAGAGCGTGGAGGAGCTTCGTGACTCGCCCTTGACCGATGGACGGATTTTCTCCGGAGCCCAGGCTCTGGCTGCGGGAATGGTGGATGCCAACGGCTTTGTGGATGATGCCTACGATCATGCCATGGAGCTCGCAGACGCCAAGGGCGCCAGCGTGATTCGCTACACGCCGAGGGTTGGTTTTTTCGATGTGTTCACCCAGTTCGCTTCCGCTGGAAATTCGGCAAGCCGCTTGGAGATTGATGTCTCGGAACGACTGCTGCCGCGCCTGCAGTCGGGCGTGCCGCTTTATCTTCATGCCGATGGCTATTGAGCCGGAAAAACACCGCTGATTTTTGGAACTTCCCGGCAGCGGGCATCCGCTGCATGTTGCATCCATGAACGATCCTGATACATTGCCGGAGAACATCGTGCTCATTGGCTTCATGGGCTGTGGCAAGTCCACGGTTGGCCGCGAACTTCAACATCGGCTCGGCTACGAACTGGTGGATATGGACCATGAGATCGAACAACGCGCCGGCAAGCCGATCACCGCCATTTTTGAGGATGTGGGCGAACCAGCATTCCGGGAAATGGAGACCGCAGTGCTGAAAGATCTCGCCCGGGAGACGCAGCGGCAGAGGATCATTTCCACCGGCGGCGGTGTGGTGGGACGTGAGGAAAACCGTGCCCTGCTCAGGCGTATGGGCTATGTGGTGTGGCTGGCCGCGCCCGTTGAAGTGATACTCGATCGCACCGCCAAGAGCCGCACCCGACCGCTTTTGCATACCGAAGATCCGGCGACAAAAATCCAGCACTTGATGGTGGAGCGTGAGCCGCTCTATCAGGAAACCGCTCATTTCAAGCTCGATACGGCGGGCCTCGATAGTAAGGAACTGGCCACCGGTATTCTGGAATGCGCCCGCTATTTCTTCAGCCACTGCGATCGTTAAACATGGATTGCGGCATGAAATCACAAATCAAGGCTTGGGCCGCCGAGATGGGATTCGATGATTGCCGGATCGCAAGGGCAGGGGAGGCGAGCCATGCGAAGGAATTCCGTGGCTGGCTCGACGATGGCAGGCACGGCGGTATGGCATGGATGGAACGCGCGCCGGAACGCCGCTGCGATCCGCGCGAAGTGCTGGCGGGCTGCAAGGCGGTTGTTTGTCTGGCGATGAATTATCTCCCGGCCCAGAATCCATTTCCGGAGAGTCATCCCGGCGGCTATCGCATCGCAAGATATGCTTGGAATGACGACTATCATGATTTGATTGAGACCCGGTTGCGCGGGCTGGATCACAAGATGCAATCGCTGGGTGGCACGCAGAAACCTTATGTCGATACCGGGCCGGTGCTGGAGCGCGATTTCGCCACGGACGCCGGACTCGGCTGGAATGGCAAGTCCACCATGCAGATCCACCGACGGCTGGGCACCTGGTTTTTCCTGGCGGAAATTCTAACCACATTGGAACTCGCGCCCGACGCATCCTCCGGCGACCACTGCGGGAAATGCACCCGCTGCATCGATGCCTGCCCGACCCGCGCGATCACCGCGCCCCACCAACTCGACGCGCGGCGCTGCATTTCCTATCTCACCATCGAACACAAGGGACCGATTCCGGAAGAGTTCCGCGAAGCGATGGGTGATCGCATTTATGGCTGCGACGATTGCCTTGATGCATGCCCATGGAATCGCTTCGCGGCAGTGTCGCGCGAGATGACGTTTCATGCGCGCGGCAGTATCTTTGAAAATCGTCTGCGAGATTTCCTGGAGTTGGACGACGAGGCGTTCCGCAAACTTTTCGCCGGATCGCCGATCAAGCGCATCAAGCGCGCGCGCTTTCTGCGCAACGTATGCGTGGCACTGGGCAACACCGGCAGCGTCGATGACTTGCCATCGCTGCGAAAAGCCGCCGCCGATCCGGAGCCTCTGATCGCCGAGCACGCCGCGTGGGCGGTGGCGAGGATTCGGATGCGGGCCGGGCCCACTCGTCGGTTATAGGTTGAAATCAGCAAACTATTGTGATTTTGGGAACGGGCCGGTCACGCGGATTCAGTCCTTGCGGGTGAGTTCCACAAACACATCTTCGAGTGTGGCCACGTGGCGGAAGAGCGAACGCAGCGGCCAACCGTGCTGGGCGGCGATGTTGGCGATGCGCTCGCGGGCATCCGTGCCGGAGTCCACCCACACGGTGAAGCGCGTCCAGCCGTCGTCTAACGGTTCAGGGGTGACTTTTTTCACCTGATCGAGGCGGTTGATCGCACCAGCGACCACTGCGGGGTCGGCATGGATTTCCACTTGGAGCCGGCCGGCGGCGCGCATCTGCTGGGTGAGATTCGCGGGGGTATCGGTGGCTTTGATCTTGCCGTTGTCGATGATGATCACGCGGTTGCAGATCATTTCCACTTCGTGGAGGATGTGTGTGGAAATGAGCACGGTGTGGGACTCCGCGAGTTGGCGGACCAGCTCACGGATCTGCCGGATTTGGTTGGGATCCAGGCCGTTGGTCGGTTCGTCGAGAATCAACAACTCAGGATCGTGGACCAAGGCATCCGCGAGCCCGACGCGCTGCCGGTAGCCTTTCGAGAGCGTCTTGATCATTTTGCGGCGCACGCTGGTGAGGCCGCAGGTCTCGATCACGGTGCCCACGCGGCGGCGGACGTCCCCGCCGCTGAGGCCTTTGAGCTGGGCGCGAAACCTCAGGTATTCGCGCACCCGCATGTCTTCGTAAAGCGGCACGTTTTCCGGCATGTAGCCGATTTTGCGGCGGGCTTCGATCGATTCGCGGAAGATGTCGAAGCCGGCGATGCGCGCGCTGCCCGAGGTGGGCGGCAGGTAGCCGGTGAGCATCCGAAGAGTGGTCGTCTTGCCGGCTCCGTTCGGGCCAAGGAAGCCGACGATTTCGCCACGGGCGACTGAGAAGGAGATCTCGCGCACTGCGGCGTGGCGGGCGTAGCTTTTACTGAGTTGGTGGACTTCGATCATGGGCATGCGGGCGGGCCGGCGGGTCGGAAAATCCCCGGCTTGCGCGGTTGACGCGGCGGGGTGCGCCCCTTAATGAAGGCCCCCGCGTGGCGGGCCAAGCGGGAAATTCGCAGGCTCGCTTCTCAATTTCATCCACTTTCCATGAACTCATCGGTCTCAGCGCGGCAAAACGCGGATTTGTTAGAAGCGAAATACGCCCAATGGTGCGCGGATCCACGTTCGGTGGAAGAAACGTGGTCGGCGTTCTTCGAAGGCTTCGAACTGGGAAACGCGCAGCCCCGCCGCCGTGAAGAGGCCACTGCCGGGGCCGTGCCACCAAGTAGTGCGTGTGCGGACACCGATCTGGTGTTTTTCGGCCGTGTGGTGGCGCTCATCTACAACTACCGCACTCTGGGCCACACCCAGGCCCACATCAATCCGCTCGAAGACAAGCCGGAGCCGAATTTGCGACTCAAGATCGAGCAATTCGGCCTCAGCGAAGCGGATCTCGATCGCGAGGCGTGGAATGCCTATTTCCGCCACGGACAGCGGATGAAGCTGCGCGATATGATTGCGGTGCTCGAGGCGACGTATTCAGGCAAAACGGGCTTCGAGTTCATGCACATCCACCACACGCCGGTGCGGCATTGGGTGCGGGAGCGCATCGAGTCGCACGGCGCGCGCAGTGATGGCACGCCGGAGCGCAAGCTCAACGCGCTGCGCTGGGTGCTGGAGGCGGAGGCTTTCGAGAATTTTCTCGGCAAACGGTTCCTCGGTGAAAAACGCTTTTCCAACGAAGGCGGGGAAGGGACGATGGTGCTGCTCAATGCGATCCTGGAGGCCAGTCCGTCGCATGGCGTGCGGGAAATCGAGATGGGAATGTCCCACCGCGGCAGGATGTGCGTGCTGGCAAACTTCGTGAAAAAATCGCTGACAACCGTGCTTTACGAGTTCACGCCGAACTATGAGCCGGACCTCGTGGCCGGCGATGGCGATGTGAAATATCACCTCGGATATGAAAGTATGCGCGAGCTGGCGGACGGCAAGGTGCGCATCAGCCTGGCGGCAAATCCCAGTCACTTGGAAGCAGTCAACTCGATCGTTGAGGGCAAGGCGCGCGCGCGCCAGCGGATTCTCAGCGAGGAGACCGGCACCGAGATCGACCGCACTCAGGTGATGCCCATCCTGTTGCACGGCGATGCCGCCTTTGCCGGCCAGGGTTCGGTTGCGGAGGTGCTCAATCTCTCGCAGCTTCCGGGCTACCGCACCGGCGGCACCATTCATATCATCATCAACAATCAGATTGGTTTCACCACGGTGCCGGCCGATGCGCGTTCCTCGGCATACGCCACCGATGTGGCCAAGATGATCGAGGCACCGATTCTTCATGTGAATGGCGAGGAGCCGATGGAGCTTTACTGGGCCGCGCTCTTTGCCATCGAGTTTCGCCAGAAGTTCGCGCGCGACATCGTCATTGATATGTATTGCTACCGCCGCCAAGGCCACAACGAGGCGGACCAGGCGGCTTTCACCCAGCCGGTAATCGCGCGCAGCATTGCCAACCGCCCTACCTTTGGAACGATCTACAAACAACAGCTCGTCGCCGAGGGCCTCATCAGCCAGGAACAGTTGCAGTCATTGGAGCAGACGATCTGGGACAAGTTGGAGCAAGGTTATCAGAAAATGCTCGAACTCCAGCAAACCGGCGACCGCACCGCCTTCAGCGGCTCGACCGGCGTGATGCAGAGCGCGTTTTCACATGCGCCGGTGGCCACTGGCATTTCACGTGAAAAACTCCAGCAGATCGGCAAGGCGCTTACCACGGTGCCATATGATTTCAATCTGAACCCCACGCTTGCCAAGCGCTTCATCCCGCGGCGCATCGAGGCGCTGGCAAATGGCGGCCCGATCGATTGGGCGCTTGCCGAATCGCTGGCCTTCGGTTCGTTGCTGCTGGAAGGAACTCCGGTGCGCTTGTCCGGCCAGGATGTCGGACGCGGCACGTTTTCTCAACGCCACGTGGTGCTGCATGATTATGAAACCACGGCGAAACATGTGCCATTGGAACACATTTATCCAGACCAGGCGAAGTTCTGCGTGCACAACTCACTGCTCTCGGAATTCGCGGTGCTTGGCTTCGATTACGGCTACTCGCTTGCCTATGCGAAAATGCTTACCTTGTGGGAAGCGCAGTTCGGCGATTTTTCGAATGGCGCGCAGGTCATCATCGACCAGTTCATTTCCTCCGCAGAGTCGAAGTGGCAGCTTCCATCCGACTTGGTGATGCTGCTGCCCCACGGCTACGAAGGCATGGGCCCGGAGCATTCGAGCGCGAGATTGGAACGCTTTCTGCAACTCTGCGCCGAGAAAAACATGATCGTCGGAAATTTCACCACGCCGGCCCAGTATTTCCACGCGCTGCGCCGCCAGAAGCACCGTGATTTCCGCAAACCGCTGGTGCTGATGACTCCGAAGAGTCTGTTAGGCCGTCCGGAGGCGGTTTCCCGCGAGGAGGATTTTCTGGAGGGGAATTGTTTCCAGGAAGTGCTGCCGGACCCGAAGGAAATCGCCGATCTTGGAAACGTCAGCCGCGTGATTTTCTGCACCGGCAAGGTGTTTTACGATCTGATGGCACATCGGAAGGAAAACGCCATCGAAGACACGGCCATCATTCGAATCGAACAGCTTTATCCCTTCCACCGCCAGCTGGTGGAGGCACTCATCGCCCAATATCCGAACGCCTCGCACTTCGTCTGGTGCCAGGAGGAGCCCCTCAACATGGGCGCATGGTCCTACATCTGGCCGCGGCTCGACCGCGCCGTGGGAGCCAAAGTCCGTTACGCCGGGCGCGATGCCGCATCCAGCCCCGCCGCGGGCTCCAAGGCCATGCATTACCGCGAGCAAAAAGCGCTGCTCCAACACGCATTCACCATTTGATCCGTTAGAAACGCATCCATCATCCATTTCCATTCATGACCACCGACGTCAATGTCCCCGCTTCAGGCGAATCTGTCACAACCGCCAATGTCGCCCACTGGCACAAGAAAAACGGCGAAGCCGTCCGCAAGGGCGATGTGCTGGTGACTCTCGAAACCGATAAGGTTTCCAACGAGCTCGAAGCCTCTGCCGACGGCGTGCTGGAAATCGTCATTCAGGAAGGTGAGGAAGTCGCCATCGGAACCATGATCGCACGCATCGCACCCTCACAAGCCGCACCGCCGCAGATCGAGGACAAGAAGGCGGTTGCTCCCGTCAAAGATGCTCCACCGTTGGAGGCGGCGACCAGCATCGAGCTCAAAGTCCCGGCCTCAGGCGAATCGATTACCTCCGCGAACATCGCCTCATGGCGCAAAAAAGATGGTGATTCCGTGGTGCAAGGCGAAGTGCTGGTGGTTTTGGAAACCGACAAGGTTTCAAACGAACTCGAAGCCCCGGTCAGCGGGCATTTGAAAGTTCTCGTGTCCGAGGGTGAAGAAGTCGCCATCGGCACCGTCATCGCACGCATTGAAAGCGGAGCCTTTGTTCCAGTAAGTCCAGTAGATCCTGTCACTCCCACCAAGCCCATTACTCCCATAAAACCCGCCATCCTGCCCAGCGCACCGCCGCTGCATGCACCCGTCTCCGACGGCCGCAGCACGCGCCGCAAGATGTCGATGCTGCGCCGCAAGATCGCGACCCATCTGGTCAATGCCCAGCAGACGGCGGCGATCCTCACCACTTTCAACGAGGTGGACATGTCCGCCGTCATGAACCTGCGCAAGGCGGTGCAGGACGAGTTCGTGAAAAAACACGGCGTCAAACTCGGCTTCATGTCTTTCTTCGTCAAAGCCGTCACCCAGGCGTTAAAAGACGTCCCATCCATCAACGCCCGCATCGAGGGCAACGATGTCATTGAAAATCATTTCTATGACATCGGCGTGGCCATCGGCACGGAGAAGGGCCTCGTCGTTCCCGTGCTGCGCGATACCGATAAAAAATCCTTCGCCCAAATCGAAAAGGACATCCTCGACTATGCCACCAAAGCCAAGGACGGCAAAATCACCATCCACGATCTCCAGGGTGGCGTGTTTTCCATTTCCAACGGCGGCACCTACGGCTCGCTGCTCAGCACGCCCATCCTCAACCCGCCACAGAGCGGCATTCTCGGCATGCACACCATTCAGCAACGCCCCATCGCCTTGGACGGCCAGGTGGTCATTCATCCGATGATGTATCTGGCCCTCAGCTACGACCACCGCTTGGTGGATGGCAAGGAAGCTGTCACCTTCCTCATCCGCATCAAGGAGCTGCTCGAATCCCCGGCACGCCTGATGCTTGAGATGTGAGCAGCCGTCACCGCCGCACTCGCACCGGCGCATGTGCTGCGTCGGAGGCGAAGGCCGCGTCGAGCACTCGCTGGATCTCCATGCCGCGTGCAAAATCCGGCTCCGCCGCATGGCCGCCGCGGATGGCGGTGATGAAGCGCGTATAGTTGTTGGGCACCGGCTTGCAATGGACTTCCTTCCATGCGCTGCGGTCCAGATCGCGGCCGCGGCAAATGCGGTAGCGGTCGGTCGCGCGTTCTGAGTCCATGTCGATAGTGCCGTGCGTGCCGCAGATTTTCAGGGCCAGGCGGTTGCTATGTCCCGGCGCCCAGCGCGTGGTGTGGATCACTCCCAGCGCGCCGTTGGCAAATTCCACATTGAGTGTGGCCGAGTCATTGACGTCGAAGCGGTAGTCTCCAATGCGGCCGCCCGGCGCTTTATCGAAAGTCTTGAGCCGGCAATACAACTCGCTCACCGGGCCCACCGGAAACGTCGCATAGTCGATGATGTGCACCCCCACATCGCCTAGCGCGCCCTTGCTGCCGTGGCGGCTGGAAAGGCGCCACAGCCATGTCGGATTCTCGCGCCAATCGCCCCACACTTTGCTGGCGAGCCAGGCTTGCAGATAGCTGGCCTCGACATGGCGCACCTCGCCGATGTCGCCACGGCGCACGGCCAGCGCCGCGCTCTGGATGCACGGCCATTCCCGATAGGAAAAATTCACCATATTGACCACTCCAGCCTTGCGTGCCGCGGTCGTCATTTTCGCCGCGTCACGGGCGTTGAGCGCGAGCGGTTTTTCGCACAGCACATGCTTGCCGGCGCGCAGGCATTGCAGGGTCACCGGCATGTGGGCAGCATCCGGAGTCACTACGCTCACCGCATCAATCTCCACCTCCTGCAGCATCTTGGCGCAATCATCAAACGAGTGGTGGATGCCATGGGTCTCGGCGAAAGTGCGGGCGCGGGCCGCATCGATGTCGCAAGCCGCCACCATGCGGCAGCCCTTGACTTGCGTGAACATCTTCGCGTGATGATTGGCCATGCCGCCGGTGCCGATGATGGCGAGGCGCACTGCGGAGGAGGCACGTCTTGTGGAACGGGGTGGGATTTTCATGACCTGCTTCATTTGAAACCCACCACTGGGCGGTCCGACGCTTCGGTATCCTCGGGCAGCGGTTCAAGCGGTGGCGAATTCGGGCATGCATCTTGAATGCACACCGCCGGGCGCAACCAGCGCACCCCATTCACCAGCACCTGCCGCACCTGCGGATGATGATAGGTGGGATAGGTTTCATGGCCGGGTCGGAAATAAAACACCCTTCCGTGTCCGCGCTGCCATACCGCACCGCTGCGGAAGACCTCGCCGCCGGTGAACCAGGAAATGAACAACAACTCGTCGGGCGTCGGAATGCCGAAGGGCTCGCCATACATTTCCTCTTTCGGGATTTCAAAATACTCGCCGATGCCCCGCGTGATGGGATGAGATGGGGCGATATTCCAGAGCCGCTCCTTGTCGGTGGATTCCCTCCACTTGACCGAGCAGGTGGTGCCCATCAGGGCTTTGAAGGGCTTGGAATAATGGGCCGAGTGAAGTGCGAGGAAACCCATGCCCTCCAGCACCCGACGCTGGACTGCGGCGGCCGTTTCATCAGACAGCTCGCCATGGGCCATGTGGCCCCACCACACCAGCACGTCGGTCTCGTCGAGCACGCAGCCACCCAAGCCATGCTCCGGTTGGTCCAGCCAGGCGGTGCGGACTTGGAAATCCGGCTGCTCGCGCAAGCATTTGGCAATGGTTTCATGGATTCCATCCGGATAGATCGCCGCCACCTTCGGGTTCTTTTTTTCGTGGCGGAATTCACTCCAAACTGTGACGCGGATCGGTGCCGTTTCAGACATGGCGCAAGCTGCTGAACGGATCATGCGATGTCACGCACAAAGCATAAGAAGATCAACGCGCGGCGAGACGCACAAAGAACCGGCCGGGCTGTCCGGCGGTGCACGTGGCGGTCACGCGCATCCAACCGTCCGGATGCGCTTCGTCGGTCACCACGGCGGCTATGATTTCCACAGTCACGCCTCCCGAGCTTTCACCTGCATCGTGCCATTCTAACAGATTGGCGGACCATTCATAAGCGGCGGTCACATCGCTGGCGGGATTGGCATTGCGAGTATGATAAAAGACCAGTGCGCATGGCGCTGAGGAAACATTCGTCAAGCCGGCATTCGATGCCGAGGGCGAGGTGCCTAACAGATTTTCCACTGCGTTGGGCAGGCCGTCGCCATCGGGGTCATCGTTGCGGCCGGTGAGACCGGCGAGTTCCGCCTGATGGATGGCGATCCATGTGGCGTAGTCGTTGCCACCGCCGCCATTGAGCGTGAGCGTGAACGATACGGAAACGGTTTCACCAAGCGAGTTGTAGGATTCGATGACGATCGGATAAGCGCCGGGTGGATTGCTGGTGGCGGGCACGCCGGAGAGCAGGCCGCTGGCTGGATCGAGCGTGAGACCGTCCGGCAGGACAGTGCCACTTGCCAGCCGGAAAAGCGCCGGATTGCCAAGAGCACCGCTGCGCAAATCCGCGACAAACTGTGCGTTGGCAGGCGTATTGGCCGCGCCGGGAGTCACTCCGGTGAGTGTTGGTTCGTCATCGGTGGCGTGGCTGCCCAGATCAGTGAAGTCATCAATGTTGAATTGCAGCCATTCGAGGGATGGGTCGAATGAATCGCCGGGGTTGGCGTCGCCCTGTGTCACTGAAAGCTTGCGGCGCAGTGTTTTATCAACAGTAGAAACCCCGCCTCCCGACCATGCGGTGCCGGGATCCTCCCCGACTCGTCCGAAACTGTCCGCAAGGTTTCTTCCTTTGCGGAGGATTATGGCGTCGTCACCATTGAAAGTCAGCAAGCTCGATGTCTGTTGCGCACTGATACTGGCGCTGGCCGAGGTGTTTTTGATCACAAAAGTTCCTCCAGCCGCAATGCTGCCGGTGAGCGTGATATTGCTGTAGGCAGTGGTGGCGCCGTTGAAGTAGATCTCGATGCGATAGCCTTGTGCTGCCAGATCCACGGCACTGGACGAAGGATTGTAGAGTTCGAGAGCCTTGTTGTTGCTGAAGCCTTCCAGATACTCGGAGATCAGGAGATCACCCGCTGCGCGAAGGCTGCGCGCCACCGTGGAACTGGTGACGGTCCAGTTTGCCACGAGGTTTGCCTGATCGTCGTTGGTGCCGTTGAAATAGGCGGCGGCTCCTGAGCCGGCACTGCCGATATTGGGGGTGGCGGCGGTGCTGGTGCCGTAGGCGAGTTGATGGATCACGATCGAATCGGCATCGCTCAGATAGATGGAGTCGCCGGTGTTGCTCAGCGACGGCCAGGAGCCGGAAGCGGTATCAAAATAAGTGGAGTTGTTGCTTGCAATGATCATCCGTCCGTCGGTGGGGTCCAGGTCATCGGCGGGCAGCAGGGGGTCCTTGGAAGCACTGTTGTAAATCACGATGAGCGTGCCGGCCGGGATGTCATCCCAGAGCGGAGAATCGCGGAAGATGAGCATGGTGCCGCCGCTGTCCTGGATATCCCAGTAAGCGAGACTGGTGGTTTGCAATACGAGAATTTCAATCCACTCGGCGCTGCCACCCACTGGTCCCTGACTCAACTCATGGATGATGGCGGGTCGGCCCGGTGCGCTGCCACCGCCGCGCAAAACCAAACCGCTGTTATAATTCAGGGCCGTGCCGATATCCGCCGTGGCGGGCGGACGGTGGATCACATTGCAAGCGGTGGTGGTAAAAGGTGCGCTGGTCGTTTCCCCATCGGAAACCGCAACCACACAGCGCCACAATTTTCCCGCAAGTTCGGGAGCGGCGGTCAGCGTGGCGGAGTTGGCACCGGCCACGTCCTGATAGATCCGTCCGTCGCTGCTCGCCTGCCATTGGTAGGATGTCGTGAGCGGTGTGGATTCGGAATCGCTGGCGAGCACTTCGAGCACCGACAAGCCTTCATCGGCAAAGGCCTGTGAGCCGGCACTGAGTGCGGCGGCGGTAATGACCGGCGGCTGGTTGAAAACGTTGATGATCACTGATGCGGAGACGCCCACCGCATCCTCGCTGTCGGTGGCGCGGGCTACCAAGGTATGGTTGCCGTTTGCCGGGCTGATCGCAAACTCATAAGGCGCGTTGTCATCCGTGCCGACAACTATATCGTTTTGCAAAAGCTCAACTTGTGTGATGGAGCCGGGGTTGCCCGCGATGTCGAGATCGCTGGCATCCACAGCGACCTGAACGGTGGTTCCGGGGCTGAAGACGGCGGCATTGGAAGGCGAGGTGATGCGCACCAGTGGCGGCGTATTGACCGGCGCCGCAGTGGTTCCGTAAACGACCAGTTCCACTGCCGTGAGGGAACCGGTGCCGCTGGCTGAACGGTCGGCGATTCTCAAGGTCCATGTGCCGGTCGAAATTTCGCCCCAGTGGCGCACCGACGAGTAGGTCCAATTGCTGATGTTATCATTGCTGTCCGAGTGTTTTTCGGCGAGGCGGCTGCTCATGCCGCTGGGCGAGGTGAGAATGATTTCCAGATTGCCGCGGTAGGTGTGGCTGGCGCTCAAGCGCACGGTGACGTGCTCGACGCGCAGGTTGCTGGTGCTAAGATTGAAACTGCGGGTGATGCCGGTCGCGTTGTTGTCCGGGATGGCGATGGTGAGAGCGGATTGTGTTGAGGCATCCGATGTCTGCGGGCCAAGGTTGGCCCAGCCAGCGGCCAGATTGACGGCGGCAGTAGCATCGATGAGGCCCGCACCGAAGTTGTGGTTGAACCAAAAACCGGCGCTGTTGGTGGTCCAATCCGCATCGGTAGGTTTCACGCGAAATGCAGAACGGATGAGAATTTCCTGCACGTCTCGCCATCCAAGGTTCGGGTTTTTCTCCAGCATCAAGGCCGCCACGCCGGCGGCGGTGGGAGTGGCCGAAGAGGTGCCGCCGAAGTCATTGGCGTAATCGCCGCCGCTGGACGTGTTGTAGCCTGCCGTGCCGGTGCGGTCGGTGGTGGTGATATCGAGCGTGCCGGTGGCTCCGCTGGAGGGTGCACAGACAACCAGATTGGCACCTGGTTCGCTGTAGTAGGCGCGGTTTCCGGCGGAATCGGTGGCACCGATGGCGATGGTGTGGATGGAATTGGCGTAGCCGTCGTAATTTGAATTGTCGCCGATGTCGCCGCCGTTTCCACCAGCCCAAAACAGGATGGTGCCTTTGCCACCGCGGCCCGTGGTGACAGCGGTTTGCATGGCCGCTTTGGTGAGCGCTCCCGGCGCTTCGAGGATGGTGGCAGTATCGTTCGGCCCCCAGCTGTTGCTCTTGAGATGAATGATATCATTTTTCCATGCCATCGCCTCCGCCTCCTGGGCGTCGGTTACGGAAGCGCCGATCAGGCGCATGCCGACGAGTGTGGCCTCCGGCGCGCTGCCGGAAACTCCAAGGCTGTTGTTGCCGCGGGCGGCGGCATTCCCAGCGCACGCGGTGCCGTGATCGTCGCCGACACCGGGTTTAGGGTCGCTGTCGTTGCCATTCCAGTCGCGGTCGTTGAGGGTATCGACATTCGCAACAAGGTCCGGGTGGTCGGTTTGCAGGCCATCATCGACGATGCCGATGCGGATGCCGGCGCCTTTCACGCCGCTGCCGCCGTAGTTCCAGGCGTTTTCGACATTGATGTGGGTGCGTGTGTTGTTGGTGTTTTTGAGATGCCACTGGTTGTTGATGAGCGAGTCATTGGGCATCACGCGCTTTTGTCGTTGAGCTGCCAGCAACACATCTGCGGTGGCAAAGCCCGCCGCGCGCAGGCGCTCCATCGCTGCCAGCGCCTCAAACGGGTCCGCTGCGGCAAGCACTGCCCAGCCCGGTGCATAATCCGGCAGATCCTTGACCACCAATTGATGACGCTGGGCAAACGCCGCAGCCTCGGATTGAGCCAGACGAATGCGCAGGTCCGGCGTGACCAGGCGGCGGTGAGCCTCATCACGAGGTCTGTCCGCAGGATAAACCACAGGCCAAGCGCTGGCGTTATGCTCCGCCGCGAGTCCGGCGAGCCGTTGTTTCAGAGTTTTCCGAGTTGCAGGAGGCTCCAAACGAATCAGTGACTCCGTGCCATCGGCCGCGCGCAGCATCGCCTCATCAAGCGCCATCGTGTAGTCCGCGCCCTCATCGATCGTCACCGTCCATGCGTTTCCGGTCAGCGATACTGGTTGTGTCTTAACTTCTTGTGAAAGGGTTGGCGTGAGATCCGCTTGTTGCGGGGTTTCCACATGCATTCGGGACAGGTTGGGGGGGGCCGACTCTTGCACAAAATGCCACCACAGGCCGATGCCTGTGATGGATAAAACCGTGATAGCAAATAGCGTCTGGAGGAAGTGCTTCTTGGTGCACATAGGGATAAAAAACCGCGACAACCTGAGAGGATTGCAGCCCGACTGCAAGCGGGATTCCGCAACCGACCATGTGCTGAGTCGTCAGCCTCAATGCCAATTTACAAATAAGTGATCATTGACGGTGTCGCCGACTTGTGCGCCTCGCCCAATGACGAAGCCGAGTCGCTGGAACTGGTATCCCGCCTGCACGCGCTATCCCAAGAATACTCCACACCGATCTTCTGCGTGCTGCATGAGAACCCGGCAGGCGATGGCAAGACGCGCGGCCACCTTGGAAGCGAACCCAACCCAACCAGACCCCACCAGACTCAATTACAAGGAACCGCTGCCCGAGCCTGCCGAGATCATCCAATACACACGACAGATGCTCGGCAACCTCGCCCCTCAGCATCATGCCTCCGTGGACGGCGGCGACGGCCTCGTCGGTCGGATCGACGTTCGCAACATCCCCGCTGGTCATCTTGTCGAGTTGGCGACCGGTGGTTGGAGCTTTGCCTATATGCCGGGTTATGCAGGGCCACCGGTGTCGCTGGCACTGCCGTTGCGCGAGGAACCTTGGTTTTTTGCGGATTTTCCGCCGTTTCTCGAAGGCTTGCTACCGGAGGGGCCTCAGTTGGAGTCGATCCTGCGCAATCACAAGATCGACCGCGGCGATTGCTTTCGTCAGCTGATGGTGGTGGGCCAAGACGTCGTGGGATCACTCACGGTAGAGGAATGGCCGACGGCGGAAGGAGGCGCGGAATGAAGATTTGCCCGATCACATTGGAACCGGCGGACGGTGGCGGGCTTTATTCCCGAGCGGGCTTGCGAGCTGTGCATCCGCGTTTGGAAAATCTGCTGCCGTTGTATCTGACCCAGGAGGAACAACTCCGGGAAGCGCGGTTGCGGGCGGACAAGATGTCGATCCAAGGGGTGCAGCCCGCAGACGAAGACGGAGACGGTTGCCGAAGTAGACGTGGCTGGTAACGTTATCACGAGTGAGGTGGTGAGGCCGGTGCTGGATAGCGATGGCAATCAGATTGAGGGAACCAGCAAAGCGGTGATGCTCACCCCGGAAGGCTGCAAGTGGCTGACGAAGCTGTTGTCAAAATAATGGGTGTAATGCATCATTAATCGCGTGCGTGCGTTATGATCGTCGGCTGGAACAACACCGCCTGGCGCGGCTCCAAGCCTTCAGATTCGCTCACGGCGATTCCACTCGCCTTTTCGACTTCGCAGGTTTTGAATTTTCTCCATGAAACACGTCGTCATCACCGGTGTATCCAGAGGTCTTGGGCGGGCAATGGCAGCCGGCTTTGCGGCCGATGGCTGGACTGTGAGCGGATGCGGCACAGACACTGTGGCTATCCAGTCGCTGGCCCACGAGCTTGGACCGGATCATCATGTGCAGGCTTGCGATGTCACTGATCCTGCCGCGGTGGAGGAATTCGCCACCGCTGTGACCGAACGCTTCGGTGCTCCTGACCTGCTGCTCAACAATGCCGCCACCATCAATCCCAACAAGCCGTTATGGGAAGTAAGCGCCGAGGAGTTCAGCCGCGTGATCGATGTGAACCTGAAAGGTGTCCACCTTGTGATCCACGCCTTCGTCCCAGGCATGATCCAGCGTGGCAATGGAGTGGTGGTGAACTTCTCTTCCGGCTGGGGACGCAGCACCTCGCCTGAAGTTGCGCCTTATTGCGCCACCAAGTGGGGTATCGAAGGGCTGACTGCCGCGCTCGCTCAGGAACTGCCTGCAGGCCTCGCCGCCGTGGCACTCAACCCTGGCATAATCGACACCCGCATGCTGCGCTCGTGTTTCGGTGAGGGTGCTGGCAGCTATCCTACTCCAGAGGAGTGGGCCAAGGTGGCCGTGCCCTACCTGGCATCGCTGGGTATCCGGCACAACGGAAAGGCGCTCACCGTGCCGGGGATGTGACGCGCAAAAACCATCCCACCATGTTGATCGATAGCCAGCGCCGAACTGCTCTTGCCCTATGAACCAACTCATTCTCCCTCCACGTCGTCAACAACCGCCCTGGCCCGTGAGAGCGAACCGAGATTGAAGGTGTTGGTGTAGTCGAGGCTTCTCAATTTCTTCACGGCGACGCCACTTCGCATCCCGCTCTGGCAATGCAGCAACAGCACCTGGTTCCTGTCAGGCAGCCGGACCGGCATGGCGGCTTCAAGCACATCGAGCGGAATGTTGATGGCCGACGGCAGATGACCGGAGTTGAACTCGCCCGCCATACCCCGCTTCAACGTGGAGAGGTTGGCTTTAAGGGTGAGCTGCAATATATCGACTGGCTCCCCATTGCGCGATCAGCGTCAGCAATAAGCCTAGTATCAGGCCGATGCCCCAAATGACCCAAACAATCGGCACCAGCCAGCCGACAACGTCAGCAAGCCACGGTGCGTCTGCCGCTTTAGAGGCTTGTGCAGCCAAATCGCCCGTCATGGTTCTTGATTGGGTTGCCGCCTGTCTGGCCGCTTCCGGCACAGCGCGGGCAGATTCATTCGCGGCATTGGCCACTGCCACCTTGCCGGCATTCGCAGCAGACTTTGCCCAAACACCCCATTCCTTGATCGATTGCACCATCTCTGGGTCCAACCACTGATTCACCCATTCTGGCAGTGGTGGTAGCGGTGGAGCGCTGGCCGAAGGTGCAGTCGGAGCAGTAGCCGCAACCGTTGAGCCATCAATTGACTGTTGTTCTTCGCCATCCGCTTGCGTCACTGTTGCGGTGACTTGCTCAGTTACCCGGCCAGTGGCATCGGTCAACTTCTGTGTCACTCTTTCGGAGGCAAGCGCCACATATTGCGTGGTCTCAGCCAAGCGGTCCGACGCAATGGCATCGGATGTCCAGCGCGCCAAACCTGCCGCAAGAAAAGCGAACCCTGTCCAAATCAGAGTGAGTGTCACAAACAATGTCCAAATGGCTTTTTTCATCACAAAGAGTTACGAGTTTGATTTGTCAGAAGGATTTCGTTGGGCTCCATCATGGTTCGTGGAGGGGTGACTCCCCACGAACCTATCGGCATACCGTGAATCCACAAATTACAATCCGAGCCTTTATTTATAATCGCATGTTTTGCGGCCAAATCACCGATGACCCTTGTTCAACCAGGCTGAAATTGTGACTATTCAGGCGCGAAATCCACTGGTTGGCCTACGAATGAGGATTTGATGAAATGCATTCCATCTGGATGGCTCTGCGGTGTGATGAATTGGCAAAATTGGAAAATTCACATGAAATTCCATCGAGCATTTCTCACGATCCAGGTGAAACGTCCCCTAATGAAAAAAAGTCAATCATCCGTGGTCAAGCAAATGGAATCCATGCGGACTCATATTGTTGAGTTGGTGAACCTCCCCGAAACGGAGACTCCACTCATCAGTGCCTATCTCGATCTGTTGGAAAATCAGGATTATCTGCGTTCGAAACTCTCCTATTTGCCTGATGAAATCGATTGATTTGGAAGCCCATTTTCCCACTCTCTGGTCTAGCCATTGGCTTTCCCATAGGCCTCTACCCTCAGAGATCATTTCTGCCAATCAATGAAACCACTCATCATCAGCATATTGTTTGCTGCCACCTCAGCGGCTCATCCGGTCGCCTTCGAGGGTGCCTATCAGCTCATGTTCGGCACCGCCGGCGAGGTTCAGAACCTCGAGTTTTACCAATCGTATTCCGCACAAGCCGCATGGGGCCTGCATGCCATGCGCTTCGAGGACGACGAGGACGAAATCTTCACCGGCATCCAGCACAACTGGTTGCTCAAACGCTGGAATCTCCCCTCCGCCCAGGCGAATGTTTACACCGGCCTTGGTGCCGGTCTGGCGGGTGAGGTCGGCAATGGTGCTTTGCCGGCTGCAATCGGATTCTTCCGCGCAGACTACGAAACGCGCCGGATTTACACGGCGTTCGACGCGAAATGGGTGGAGTCGGATGATGTTTCCCGCGGTGTTTTCAGTGTGGCTGCAGGCATTGCCCCCTACAAGGCGGAGTTCGACCAGCTCAACACATGGCTCATTCTCCAGCTTGAGCACGTCACCGGCATGGAGGACAACCTCGAGATCATCCCGAAAGTCCGCTTCTTTAAAGCGGCCGTATTTCCTTGAACTCGGCAGCACGCTCGGGGGCAAGCCGGTTGTCAATTTCATGATTCATTTCTAATAGCACAAGAACATGTCAATGAAAACTCCATCCATTCTCGGATTCCTCATTCTATCTGCCAATCTTGCCTGGGCCGCGCCCGACCGCGTGGCCACGGTGAAAGCCACTGTCAATGGCATGGTCTGCTCGTTCTGTGCGCAGGGCATCCTCGCCCATTTCAAGAAACACCCTGCGATTTCCGAGGTTCATGTGGATCTCACCCGCAAGATCGTCCTGCTGGAAGAGCGCAAGGGCAAGTCGATCACCGACAAGGAGATCAACGAGCAAATCGAGAAGTCCGGCTTCAAACTGGTGAAAGTGGAGCGGGTGAGGGAGAGCTTCGAGACAGCGAAGGGTGTCTGATTGTTTCTATCAGCTCTTCAGATAGCTGTTGAGCATCCAGGCCGTCTTCTGATGCAGTGTGATCCGGCCGACCATTAGATCCTGGGTTTCCGCATCGTTGAGTTCACCAGCCAGATCGCGAGCCCGCGCAGCGTCCTGAATCAGCTTCTTGTTGGCTTCGATCAAGGCCCGGACGTAGCCGTCCTGCGGCAGGGGAGATACGAATTCCGACATCGCCGCTGTCTGGCACAAGGCCCCAAGGCCGCCGAGGGCGTAGCTGTCGAGCGCGCGGATCCGCTCCGCGATTTCGTCGATCGCCGTGAATAGTTCCTCATATTGGGTTTGAAACGCCGTGTGCAGGGCGAAAAAGCCGGGGCCTTCGACATTCCAATGGGCCAAATGAGTGAGCGCCATCAAAGCGTAGGAGTCGGCCAGAACCTGATTGAGGCTGGCGGGAAGTGAATTGGATGACTGCGTGGCTGGTGCTTTTTTCATTTGGCGTCAATATTAAGTCAGCACCCGCGCCACGTCAAATACGGGATGCCGGATTCCACAAAACCCTCCCTGCCCGTGTCCGCGACGCGCTGACCATGATCGTTGGACGCGAGATCGTCCAGTTCGGCTACCTAATGCCATAGGCGTGCCAGTTTGTCGGTAAAACCGGAAAAATTCGCACACGGGTAAGCAGGGATCTTCCACCTGAATCCGACACATGTGTCGTTTTTCTCCTCCGCCATCGCTCGGCAAGGATAGTTCTTATGAACACTTTCGGATTGACCCGTCTGCCGCCCGGATGCATCCATACCCCCCGTGTCCAAACCGCTCACCGCCCTGTTCGTCGATTGCGATTCCTACTTCGCGTCGGTCGAGCAGCACCTGGATCCTGCCCTGCGCGGCAGGGCGGTGGGCGTGGCCCCGGTGATGGCGGAGAGTTCCTGCTGTATCGCCACCAGCTACGAGGCCAAGGCGTTCGGGGTAAAAACCGGCACGCGCATCAGCGACGCCCGCATCATGTGCCCCGGCATTGTGATCGTTGAATCGAAGCCACCGGAATACATCCGCTACCACCACCAGATCATCGCGGCCGTCGAAGACTGCATCCACGTCGAGGCGGTCCTATCGATCGACGAAATGTGGGCGTGGCTGCCCTACAACCTGCGCGAACCCCAAACCGTCGAGGCCATCGGCCGCCGCATCAAGGCAACCGTGGCCCGCGATGTTTCGCCAGTCATCAAAGTGAGCGTCGGTGCCGGGCCGAACCGCTACCTGGCCAAGGCCGCGAGCAAGATGAAAAAACCGGACGGGTTGTTTATCATTGAGCATCACGATCTGCCGCAGGTGTTGCATCCACTCAAGCTGCGCGATCTCAATGGCATTGCACGCAGCATGGAGACGCGCCTGCATGCTGGTGGCATCCACACGGTGGCGGAACTCTGCGCGGCCCCCAAGCCAATGCTCCACCGCGTGTGGGGCGGTGTGCTGGGCGACCGCCTCTGGCACCTGCTGCGCGGCGATGAAATTCCGGATCTGGTATCGGCCCGGAAAACTATTGGTCACAGCCATGTGCTGCCGCCGGAATGCCGCCACCCGGACAAGGCGTGGCCGATCCTCTGCAAGCTGCTGCACAAGGCCTGCGAACGGCTCCGTTCGCACGGCCTGCTCGCCGGTTCGCTCACGATGCAAATCGCCTTCCTGCGCGGCGTGTCATGGGCGGCTGAGGCGCGCACGGAAGAAACCGACTCCACCCTACTCTTCATGCGGTTGCTCGACCGCCTGTGGCGCGACCGGCCCGAACCACGATGCCAAGTGCTGCAAGTCGGCGTGGTGCTCACCAGGTTTTGCGAGCGTGCCAACCACACGCCGTCCCTGTTTCAGACGGTCGCCGACACCATGGCCTCCTTCGATCAGGAGAAACAACGGCGTTTGGATGAAACCATCGACAAGCTGCGCGCCCGCTACGGCCGCAAGGTGGTGTATTTCGGCAGCGTGCAGGACTGCCGTGAAACCGCACCGATGCGGATTTCGTTCACCCACATCCCGGATCTGGAGGTGGAGAAGGATTGAGAAAACGCACCCATCCAACTTGCCCGCCAAGCCAACCCACCGCTACAATGTCGTATTTACCCTCCGCCTTGCTGTCAGGGTCCGTGGCGGCGGCGTGCGCGTCCATGGCGGCCTTGGCGATCCTTTCCAGGCTGGCTTTGAGCTGCGTGCAGATGGATTCAAGCAGAGCGGATTTCATCGACGGCGCGAACACCCTGCATGGCGGCGGGACTTATTGTCAAACAACCCGGCTCCATCCAGTGACTTGGAAACAGTTGCCAAGGCAGCGAACTCCAGTGAACTTCCGCCGCTTCAAATTCCTTCCCATGAGTTTTTCCCTGATCCTGACCCACCCGGGAGGCTCGCACAAAGACGAGTTTCTCGCCTGCTGTGTATTGCTCGCCGAAAGTCCCGTCCCGATCGTTCGGCGCGAACCCGCGGCCTGTGAACTGGCCGATCCGTCCGTCGCGGTGGTGGACGTGGGCGCAAGCCATGATCCGGAACTCGGCAACTTCGACCACCACCAGTTTTCCAAAGATCACCCGCCGATGTGTTCGCTGAGCTTGGTGCTTCAGCACCTCGGGCTCTACGAGGACGCCCGCGCGTTCTGCGACTGGCTGGAGCCCGCCGAATGGTTGGACACGCGCGGCCCGAAGGAAACCTCGCGCTGGCTTGGCATCGGCCGTGACACTCTGGCCAAGCTCAACTCACCGATTGACGTTACGCTGTTGCGGCGCTTCGCCACCACTTCGCGGCTGGAACCCGGAGAGCCGTTGTGGGAGGTGATGCGTTGGATCGGCGTGGATCTCATCGATTACCTTCGCACGCTCCGCCAGCGTCTCGATTTCATCGCGGATGTCGGCGAGTTTTGGGAAATTCAAGCGGAGACGGAATCGTTCCGAGTGCTCTACCTGCCTCGCACCGATCCGCTGCCGGAGGAACCTTCGGCCGGACTCGGCCGTTTCATTGAGAACCATCCGGGCGGCGCGCAGGTGGTCGGCATGGTCTATCCCGACCGCCGGGGCACCGGCTACGGATTGTCGCGGCACAACGACCATCCCGGGCTGGATTTCACCCGGATTGAAAACCATGACGATGTGCATTTCGCCCATGCGCGTGGTTTTGTTGCCAAGACTTCGGCCACGAAGCCCGACAGACTGCGTGAATTGCTCCAGCAGAGCTGGGCATGAGCATGGCCGGCTGAACCGCAGCATCACGCCCTCCGGTTCCGGAAATGCCAGCGTTTGCTCACAGCCAGCGCCTCAGGCATGAACTTTTCAGAGATTGGTTTCAGCTCACCGTAAAAGGTTCGCTTCAAACCCGATTCGACCACCACGGCACCCAATGAAACCATCGATGAATCGCCGGGGATCGGCCCGTCGGCTTCAATATCGACCATGATCCAGCTCATTAATTCTCAGGGTTTACTGCGGTTCATTATACAAATACCGCGCCTCCACATACTCGGCGGAGAAATCGGAACCAAGTTCCAATTCCCGGTCGAATAATCATCTCAGCTCGGAAACTCTATGACATCCGGAATTGGATTCTCTCTCGCTAACCGATAGCCTCGGTCTAGACCATGCGCCACACCCTAATCATCCCTGACGAAACCCACCGCCGACTGGTGGAATATCTGGCGTCGTTGCAGGCTGGCCGTGCGTCCGCAGGAAAACGCCTGGGAGACAATCTGGCCTGCATCGAACTGGCGACGCTGGCGGAGGCCGGGTTTCTCGATGCGCTGCTCAACACCAAGCCGCCGCTGATTTTTGCGGAAAGCGCGGTGGCAGGCGACGGCTCGGATTGGAATCTGACGGAGCTGGGGATTCTCGGCGACATTTCCATCGCGGTGCCGGTGACGATCTTTGACAATGGTCATCACACCGCTCCCGTGCCGCATGCGGTTCCGTTCAAAGGCACCTTGGTTTTCACCCCCGGTGCTCTCCTCCGCAATGGCAGGGGCCAGACGCCGGCGGATTGGGCGGAAGTGACGTTCGTGGATGGCCAACTCAATCGCGAAGGCTACTACGGCCTCTACGAACGACGCTTGCTGCCGGTATTCCAGCATGTGAACGGCAGCGCTGCCACCGACGGCAAACATGCCCTGCTCACCATCCCTGGTCTCGGTTGTGGCCAATTCGCAGGTCCATTCGCAGGACAGCTTGGAATCGAGTTGCAGGCGGTGCTTGAGCGATTCCTCACGCGGCACGGCGCATCGTTCCCTCACATCAAAGCCGTTTATTTCGATCCCTATTCGCAGTGTTCCAACAGCCGGCAGGAAATCCACGGCATTTCCCTGATGGTCCGCCCGCTGCTCCAAGGCAATGCCGGGAAATCCCAACTCTGCCAGCCGTCCGCCTATGCCGAGGATGGAGATGATTTCTCCGACTGCATCCTCTTCAGCATCGTCGCCTGGGACCATGTGTCCTGGCCTGGCAATGACTACTTCGGTGGCAGCCGCTGCACCGACGACGGGGTCAAAGCCGCCGCCACGGATTCGATGGCCGTTCTGACTGGGGTAGAAGGCCACTACGATCCGCATCGTGGTGCCTACCTCCCGCCAGCGCCGTATCACACGTGGGATGAAGTAGTGCGTCAGAACGGGCTGAGGTTGTAATCCGCCGGTCCTTTTGTGACATTCTGTTACCGCAA
Organism: Akkermansiaceae bacterium; assembly: GCA_947491475.1. Lineage (GTDB taxonomy): Bacteria > Verrucomicrobiota > Verrucomicrobiia > Verrucomicrobiales > Akkermansiaceae > Luteolibacter. Next base: position 33,424 of record CANLKN010000024.1, read on the forward strand.
CCTTCCCATAATCCCACAGCACTATCCTATCCGGGAATCAACCAGTCGCTCTCCGGCGGTGTATGTCCATTGCTGGGGTGGGATCGGCCGCACAGGCACGGTGGTCGGCTGCTGGCTCCGGGAATGCGGACATGATCCGGAGTCCGCCTTGATGCGCGTCCAGCACCTGTATGCCAGCCACATGTCGAAGGTTCGCATCCACCCGGAATCCCCCCAAACGCCGGCGCAGAAAGATTACATCCGGAATTGGATTGCCGCCCGCTGAGCGGTGGCGGCGACAACGGACATCACATTCCCATGGAACTCCTCCTCAATGAAGCCATTTACCGCCGGGTGGTCGTGAAACTCCTGCCGCAAACCCGGAAGTTCCTGTGGATCGTCACGGCCGACATCAAGGACCTGCATGTTCCCAAGGGCCGCCGCTTCGTGCCCTTGCTGGAAATCCTGTCCGATCTGATTGATGGCGGAGTCGCGATCCGCCTGATGCACGCCAAAGAACCGGGACCACGTTTCCGCGAGGACTTCGACCGCTACCCAAACCTGATCAAAAGCGATCTCTTCGAACGCATCCTCTGTCCACGCATCCACACCAAGGCGGTGGTGATCGATGGCAAACAGGCATTCATCGGCTCGGCCAACCTGACCGGTGCCGGACTCGGCGCAAAGGGCCGGCACAAGCGCAACTTCGAGGCTGGTATGCTGACCGACGATCCCGGACATCTCCGCGAGCTAATGGACTGGATCGACCAACTTTATCTCGGCGAGTTCTGCCAGAAGTGCCAGCGGCGGGCAGTCTGCCCGGATCCGATCGCGTGAGTCATATGCGCCGAAGCCGCGGAAATGGATGGCTGCCGACCGGAAAATCGTGATTTTTCATCTTTTTGGAAACTGCCCCCGTATTTGTCCCACCCCCTTTGGCAGGATTCGGGCATGTCTGGTTCCCAATTCCCCGCCACCCCCCTCCACCCCGCGATCAACACCCTGCTGGCCAGCATGCGCACCGGAGATCCGAAGACCCACAACGGCCTCGGCCTATGGCCGGTGTTCGCCGATTGCCGTCCCGAACCGGCCTATCTGACGCTGGTCGAGGCGCTGGCGCTCGACGGCTTCAAGATCACCGAAGTCAGCGAGGGAGGATCGGTGCCGAGCCTGCGCGTCATCAACGAAACTTCGCAACACGTCCTGCTCTTTGACGGTGAAGAGCTGAAAGGCGCGAAGCAGAACCGCATCCTCAACACCACGATCCTGATCGCTGCCGGCACTTCGCTCGACGTGCCGGTGAGCTGCACCGAACAGGGCCGCTGGTCGTATGCCTCAGCCGAGTTCGGGAGCAGCGGCAGCCTGGCCCATGCCGAGCTGCGCAAACGCAAGTCGGCCGATGTGGCGATGTCGCTGGAGCAGACCAAGTTGGCGGAAGACCTCGACTGGTTCATGCCCCTGCGCCTGCCACACCATCTCACCTGGAAGGACGTGAACGGGCTGGAAATCGACTGGGAGGACCTGCCTCACAACAACTTGCACGGTTTTCTCGACGACGGAATGGCCGTGCCGCCCGACGAACGCACGCCGCTCACGCTGCTGCGCATTGCCCAAGGCCTTGAGCGCTGGAAAGACGTGCTGCAACTGCTGCGCGACCACCCGGACGCCCTGCCGAGCCGTCCCTACGCGCCGATGAAATGCATGGCCTACCGGGAACTCCGCCGCTGGCTGCCAGCCAGCCATCCGTGCGGCGAAGGCAGGTGGCATCCGCAACGGTCGCTATCCCGGAGCGAAGCGGATCAGCCCGTCCTACACCCACTCGCTGATCGAAGCTGGCGACGAGATCGAGGCGCTGAAAATCCTTGGCAAGCACCAGCCTGGAGAACCTGCCTACTACGACTGGCTACGCGGCCTGGCACTGCACCGCGCCGGCGACAGGGAACAGGCAGCCACCGCATTCCAGCGTTACTCCGCCCAATGGTCCAATGACATCATTGGAGCCACCAAGGTCGCCATGTTGGACGCGGAGGAGTGATGAATACCCAAGGCGCGAGGCCTGCGGAATGAAGGATGAGTTGTTCGAGGAGGTTCATTTGATTAGTGGATTGTTCCGTGAAGGAGGGGCGTGAAATTCATTTTTTCACTTTTACTCTTTCAGCCACTTGCGGCCTTTGTCGGAGATTTCCCAGACACCGTTCTTGGTCTTCTTCATGCGCCCATCTTCGTTGACCATGGCGTTGCGTGCCCACTGGGCGGAGTTGCGCCAGCGGATGGATTTGCCGTCGGAGGGGAGCACTGCGTAGTCGAGGGCTTTGAGAACACCCTTCATTTTCTCTCCCACATGATCCAGTACGAGCGCGGTTTTGCCGCTACCACCCATCTCCACAAGTGTTTGCAGGATGTAAGAGTGGAAATCAGTGTGCGGGGTTATCTCGCCTTTTCTCTTTTTCCCGAAGAAGCGCTTGCTGACGATTTCCTGAACTTCCGGACTTGCCGCGTCCCGTAGCAATTCAAGCTCGCCCCACTCTGCTACCAACCCCTCGACCTTCTTCTGGAAGGCAAGCAGGCGCTTGGCAAAGTCGATGACAGAGGTGGCGGTGTCGTAGTCGCCACCCTGCATTGCCGTGGCTCCCTCGTTGCGGATGCGCTGCTCCTCCTCTGCAAGCGAATCACGCAGCAAGGCGAGGGCGGTGGAAACGTCGTTCTGATCGGATTGAGTGCTCATGAGTGCTTTTGTTTGATTTTGAAGTCATATACCGTCTCAAGAGACATTTGGAGGTTTCGCAATCCACTTTTGGATGGGCATTTTGAGGTTATTGATTTTCAGTCCATCCGGGCCGCCTTCGAAGGACAGCTCTGGTGTGCGTTTGTAGGTGTCGAGCACGGCGCGGAAGTTCTTGGCGATGAGCACAACCGCTCCTTCCGACCGAATGGGAGCTACGATACCGGCGGTCTCGCCGCGAAACTCGACGGAAACGCGGCCTCCGCTGGCGGCAAGGGTGAAAACGTCGGCTTTCTTCGGTTTGGCGACTCCGGCGTTTTTCATCAGGTTGTCCAAAGTGGCAGGTGGGATGGTGAATTTCATGATAAGTGTTTGGTAAAAGTTTTACACGCGCCGGATCCAGTCTTGGCCGTCTTTCTCGATGCTACCGTCGCGCAGCAGGCTTCTGATGAGGGAACGAGTGGTTTCTTCGATGATGTGGCCGGTGCGGCGGAAGCCTAGCCAGCGGGCGAGGAGGCGGGTGGTCTCTTCGCGCTTGAGCCAGATGCGGCCGTTTTGGTTGAGGGTCGCGAGGAACTGAGTTTTGAGGAAGGTGCGGTCCCATTGGTCGAGCGGGGTGCGGTCGAGGTGTAGGGTGCCATGCTGTTCTTCGACGATGCCACGGCGTTTGGCGGTGCGGATGGCGTTGGTGATGGTTTCCGCAACGGATTGGACGACACGTTGGTATCCCATGGCTTGGGCACAGTGCTTCGTGAGGGTATCGCGGTCGCAGGGGCCGTGCTTTGCCATGATTTCGCGGATGAGGGCCATGATGTCGTTCTTGTCGGGGGCTGCTTGGCGTGGTGCTGAGGTGAGTTGTGGTTTGGCTGCTTTTTTGGCGGCCTTACGGGCCGCCTTGGCTTTTTTTGTGGGTTTCAACTCACCCTCCACATCGAAAAGTTCGCCGGGAATGAAGGCACTGCCGGGAGTGGCCTTCGGCTTGCTGGGTTTTGGGAATGCCGCCGGGGGCGGAGGGAATTCGTCGGATGGAGCGGTTTCGGTTCCGCCTGAGGTTTGGAATGCTTCGGGCCAGCCGCCGTGTTGGTCGATGACATCGTCGATCTCGGCCATGACGCGGATGGTTTCGGAGAGGGCAATTATGATCTTGTGGTAGTGGGCGATGTCATCCTTGCTGAGGGTGCGCCCTTTGCGGTCCTTGAGCCATTTCTGGCAAACCTGATAGCCGCCGATGTGGAAATTCCAGACGGCCTCGGAGACGCCGCGGAAACCGCAGGTGCCGGGTTGCTGGTCGGCTCCATTCTTGTTGGCCGGGGCGTCGATCCACACGGTGTCATTCGACCAAGCGACGCGTCCGACTTCCGGATTCCGGCCGCCGATGAACTCGGTGATGGACCGGGCGAGCTTGGGCGCTTCCAGCAGGTGCATGGCGGTGAGTTCGCCGCCGAGTCGACCCAGCGCGTGGAACATCTCCAGCTTGCCGGTCAATGGCAGGCGCGGGAAGTCGATCTTCAGAAACTCAGCGTAGCGCGAGCGGTAGCCGGGACTGTGGAAGATAGCGTAAGCGTAGTGGAAGATGGCTTCGAGCGGTGGGAAATCGCCACCTCGCTTTGCTCTTAGTGCATCCTGAATCGGCTTGGGGTCGAGAAACGACAATCCTTCAAAACTAAGGTCATAGAGAGGGAAGACATAATTGCGGTCGTAGGAGCCTAGCAGTTTGTGCCCGCAGAACCCCGTGACTGTGAAAACGCCGAATCCTTCCTTGGTTTGTCGCATCGCCAAAAGGCCGGGCTTCTGTGGCGCAAGATTCTCCATTACGTCGAAGCGATGGCCTTGCAAAAGCGACTGCTTTAGAAATGCCCAACGGAAATCGAATGGGAAAAGCTGAAACGGTTTCACTAGGCGCTTCCATTCGCCGTGAGTAATCGATCTCCGATTTGCGAGCACCGTCGCAGAGTGACCGCTGTGAGCGCCAAATTCATCCCGTAGAATGCTGTCAGAAACGTCCCGGTCGGAGAACCTATCCAGCTTTGCCAATAACACCTCTTTATCGAAGTCCATGAGGAGCGCGTCGAATCCTGTTGTTGTTCCGGTGAGGTTTTTCTGGAGAACCGATGTCAGCGGGAGAAACTCTTGATATTCGCTACGGAATACCGATTCGAACGCTATGAAGTAATAGTTATCAGTGTCAGGAACGAACTGTCTCGAAGGAGTTGTCGAGAAGGATGTGCGGAGGAGCGTTTCGTATTTGGCCGCCCGTGTTCCGCGGAGATGTCCAATTAAGCATTCCGATTTAGACGGCAGGGCTTGCTTAGACAATAGCGCCACGGCAACGCCTTGTTGAATATCGAAAACGTTTTCGTCGTCGTTGCCTGTATTCTCCTTCTTATTCGTATTGCCGTGAATGTCGAGCAGCCGCAGCGTGGAGAAATTCAGCAGTAGATTGTTCCGCATGCCTCGAAGTGTTGGGCCGTCGAGGTATGAATGGTTTGTGACGTAGCCGAGAATTCCAACACACGACTTTTCGATGGCAGACTGCCCGAAGGCGAAGAACTTGATGTAGTCATCTTGAATATTTTTCTCGAACTGCAACATACTCCGCTCCTGGATTCGATTGCCGTTCACTGCTCTGTATCGATCTACAATTCGTCGATTTTCGGTCGTTAGATTCGCCGATAACGCAGAATAAGGCGGATTCCCGATGACCACGGTGAATCGCTTGTTCCGTTTGATTTCGTTTACAGCGGCAGCTTCGTGAGCGAGGGCGTCGAAGCCGATGAGCGGAAGCTGTTTTTGCCACGGTTCGAGTGCATTGGTGAGGTAGATGCGGGCGCGTTCCTCGGTGCCGAATTTGTAACCGGTTTCGGCGAGCTTGAGGCCGATTTTCATGTGTGCAATGGCGTATGGTGCCATCATGAGCTCATATGCGTGGAGGCGCGGGAGCAGCGCCTTTGGAACGTATTCGTTCCAGTAATCGGAGAAATTCTGGAAGTTGGATTTTGAATTGGGGATGAAAGGCATGGCGGCTGCGCCACGTTTTTTCCAGAGGTCCTTGAGGTAGTTGTAGATGAGGTCAATGACTTCAACCGGAAAGGTGGCGGTGCCTGTGGCGGGATCGAGGATCTGGACGAAGTATTCGTCGGGGGAGATGGTTTCGGTGCAGCCGGGTTCGTCGGTGAGGGGAGGAAGTTTGATTTCCGATTGAGGATTGTTGATTTTGGATTTTTGAATGAACTCGCCCCAGGTGATGGTGTCGGCGAGGCCGTGTTCGAGACCTAACTCGGTTTTGAGGAGTTCGTCCACGGAGCGGACGATGTAGGAGACGATGGGGTTGGGGGTGTAGAAGACGCCGCGCTGAACTTTGAGCTCTTTATTATAGGCTTTGAGGAAGTGCTCGTAGAAGTGGATGACGGGGTCCTCGCCACGGGTCTTGTTGTTAAAGTCCGCCAGAACCACCTCCATATGGGTGTCCGGACTGGTGAGGAGATCGGTGACGTCGGAAACACCGAGTTCGTCGAAGTCGATGGCACCCTTTCGACTCTTGATACCGAGGAAGATGCCGAGCATTTCCTTGAGGAAGGGACTGGTGAAGATGAGATTAGGCACGTCGTCCTTGACGATGGCTGTGCCCTCGCCGGGGAAGGTGCGTCGGACGGAGACGGAGAAGAGACCGTAAGTGACGGTCTGGGCGAACATGTCCGCGAAGCCGTCGTCCGTCAGATCATGGATGAGTCCCTCGCGGAAGGCGCGTTGGAGCTTGCGGATTTCACCGAAGCCGTCCTCCATGCGGAGGATGGTGCGGAGACGGTTGCGCAGGCGCTTGGCCAGCTCCGCCAAAGCAGCGGCAAGTTCCTCGGATTTCGTGATGACGTGGCGGTGTCGCAGCACGAAGGCGGAGGACCATTGGTCGCGCCAGGCCTCGGGATCGGCGGCGAGGTCATCATCCCAGCGAAGTTTTTCACCGAGACGGGCGGCCACCTGATTCATGTGCAGAGGCGTATCGTCATCATCCCACCCGAGCACGCGCAGCTCGGCGAGGCCCATTTCCGGGTGATCGACGAAGTGGGCGAAGGTCATCTCCCGCCGCGCCTCATCGCCCCAGGCAGAGATAAAGAGCAGATCGCGCGACTGCCAGCGCTTAGCGTCCGCGGCATTGGCGGATGCGCGCTTTTTCAGGACCAGATGTCGCAGGATGCGGCGGAGCACGACGATGGGCAGGTTCTTCTTCTCAAATTCGACGAAGAAAATGCCCCACGGCTGATTGGTGCGGAAGGGCCTGAGCTGACGGATGGTTTTCACCTTCACCGCATCCTCGGCCTTGAGCCCGAGTTCGGACGGCTCGTAGGTAAATGTTAGGTCCTCGAATTCGTATTCGCCGAGTGGCCAGTCGAGTTCGTCTTCAAGATAGCGCGTGAGTTCCTTGAAGGTGCGGATGGAGCGGAGGTCGGTGGACATGGCTTTTAATTGATTTCCATCCAGCACTTCAGCACAGGCGACACACCGACGGGCGCTTGCAACGGGCGGAGGTGGGATCTGATGAGTTCTTTCTCGGCCTTTTCCCGCAGGCGGGTGAGGTCGGCTTGATCGAAACGGCAGACTCGCGGCGTGTCCGGCACGCTGCGGATGAGGTTGGCGATGCGGGCGCTTTCTTGGACGATGGCATCGCCCTCTGAGTCGAGCAGCATCCAGACGGTATCGCCTGCCGATTCGGTCCATGCGGGTTCGCCGGATGAGGGATCGAGGGTGTTCGGATCCGGTCTTGGGATGCGGAAACAGAAGAAGACGGCCTTGGTGTCTGGCGAAGGAGCCTGTTTCCCGGAGAATGTTTTCAGCGGATAGTTCGGCAACGCGGCGACGAGATCCGGATGCTCCTTGGCGAGCAGTTCGTATTCGAGGGCAAGCTTTTCAGTTTCCGTCTGGTGTCCTTCGAACTGCTCGTTGATCTCTTTTACTGGATCGAAATCGTCGTCCGGCTTGAGGAGTTTTTTACCCTCGATGCCGAAGGAGCGGGAAATGACCAGCGTCTTGCGATTTACGCGGTTGTAGATGCCAAGAAGTGTTTCGAGTTCGTCCGGCGGCAGGAAGTTCCAATAGACCACCTTGTCCCGCGTACCCTTCAATTCCGGATGGCGGGCGACGATGGCCTTTTCGATGTCCGGATTCATCCGGCGGTCCACACGGCCGATGCGCTGCATCAGGCGGACGGGATTCCAGTGGAGGTCGAAGTTGATGAGGCGGTTGGCATCCTGGAGGTTCAGACCTTCCGCGAGAACGTCTGTGGCGATGAGAATCTCGATTTCGTCGTCAATCTTGGCCGCGCTGTTGTTGTAGAACGGAGCGAAGCGATGAATGACCGCGCTGCGCTGTCGCTGGCTACTATTGCCGTCGATGCGCTCCATGCGGGTGAAGCCTCTGTCCCGGAGATTAGTTTCCAGATACTTTGCGGTCTCGGCGAATTCGGTAAAGATGATGACTTTCTTCCCGGCAAGATCCGGATCATCTCGCAGTAGTTTTGCCAGTGCAGAGAGCTTGGAATCCCGCTCCGGTCGAACGTCCTGGACGAGTTTGAGAAACTCGGCGATTTGTTCGAGGTCGTCGATGGTGTCGTCCAGCATGTCGCCAACTCGATAGGTTTCCGGATAGAGTTTCTCAACCGCGTCACGATGTTCGTCGCTGATGAATTCCTCAGCGTCCTCGTCATCGGACCAGAACATTCCTTGTTTTTCCGGGGTATGCCCCACCTGCTCCATCAGCCTGATGTGTTTCGTCTTCCAGCGGTCAAGGCGGTGTTTGTCATGAGTGCTTTCAGCATGGACTTCCGCCCAGACGAGCAATCGATGGAGCAGTCGCCAGCAGGACAATTCAAAGGCCTTGGCGGAACTCTCAAAACGCTTCAGGAATAGCGTGCGGATGAGGGCGACGACTTGTTTCTGCCGTCCCGCATCGAAATCGTCCTCATCTGGCGGAGTCACGAGGTAGGATAGCGGATTGTAGATGGCGAGGGCGAAGAGGGGCTTGTCTCGGTTGAATGCCATGGCCACGGCCTCCAATAGACGACCGTAGGTGACCTTGAGTTGATAGGCAGCGACTCGGGGTGCTTCACGCGTAGGGAAAAAGACGCTGTTATTGGCTTCGAGTTTCTGACTCTCCCGGACGTAACCGCGACTGCGCTGGACAACGAGTTCGGTGAAAAGCTCGCGTCCGTCTGAGGTCTGCCGAAGGGCTTCGAAAATATCGGTTTCTTGAAGTGACTGCTGATGGAACTTCTTTTCGAGCTGATTGAAATGGCTTTGCAGGTTGTGGATGCCAAGGTTCCGCCCGCCTTCGGTGAAGTAGGCCTGATTGCCATGAGTCACGAGACCGAGAATGTGGCGGAAATCGTGAATGGAGTTGTTGATGGGGGTGGCTGTGAGGAAGAAAACCTGCTTCGGACGGCTGCCTGCTTGATTGAGATACTGCTGGAATTTCCGATAGCGGGACATTTCCTTCTCTCCCTCGCCAGCGACGCCGGGGTTTCGGAAGTGGTGTGCCTCGTCGATGACGATGACATCGGCATCCTTCAGTGTGCGTGCCATGCGTTCGGGCCACTTGCCGGTGCGTTGCAGGTCAGTGTGGCTGTAGGAAACAAGCGGTTGGAAGTCGCTGTGGAGATGGGGCAGGAGTTTCTGGATGATGGGATCCCACACGTCTTCGCGCGCCGCCTTGGGTGAGAAAAGCACCACACGTTTCCCCGCCTCGGAAATCATACGTTCGATGATCATCAAGCCGACATAGGTTTTGCCGAGGCCGACTCCATCGCAGAGGAATGCCGCGCCGTAGCGACCCGAGATTTC
>CANLKN010000025.1 GCA_947491475.1 Akkermansiaceae bacterium
TGGATAGTGGATAGTGGATAGTGGATAGTGGATAGTGGATAGTGGATAGTGGATAGTGGATAGTGGATAGTGGATAGTGGATAGTGGATAGTGGATAGTGGATAGTGGATAGTGGATAGTGGATTCTTGCATCCAGAATCTACGATCCACGATCCATGGTCTTCTTCAGAATGAACCTCGATGCGATGATGGCACCTGCGTTGCGGTCGTGGCGGGCAAGGGCGTGTTTCATGGCACGCCAGCCGGCGGCTTGATCGCTGAGGAGGGCAGAAAGTTGATTGCCCAAATCTCCGGGCGCATCGGCTAGGGAGCCAGCACCGATGGATTCGAGCAAGCGGAGGTTTCCTTCCTCCTGACCCGGCACGAGGTGGTGGATGAGCATCGGGCAGCGGGCCGCGATCGCCTCGTGAACGGTGGCTCCTCCGGCCTTGCCGATCACCAGGTGGTGCTGGTTGAGGAGCTGCGGCACACGGCGGGTCCAGCCGATGAGCCGCACGCGGCCGGGGTATTGGTCCTTGATTTCGCGGGCTTTCGGGTAAAGCCGGCGGACGTTGCGTCCCAATACGATGGTGATGCACACGGCAGGCGACGTTTCTAACAAGTCACGCGCATGTCGCCGGAGGAAAGACAATTGCGCAGTAGGGAAATATAAGACGCGGAAGGGGGCGCACACATCAGTGGCATCCATCGGCTGGAGCTGCGAAAACACCGGATGCACCGGGAAGCCGGTGTCGACGATTTTTTCCGCAGCCAGACCCTTGCGAACCATCGCTTCGCGGGTGGCGGGATCGGTGACGAGCCAGCCGTTTCCAGGTGCACGCAGCCAGGCAGAATTGATCTCGATGGAATCGGTGACCACGGTGAAAACCGGCAGACCGGCGGCGATGCGCGGCATGAGATACGGGTAAAGCGGGTAGGTGCTGACCACCGCTGTGGGCTGGAACTCGTCGATCAGGCATTCCAGCGCACGCTCCACCCATCGCAGGACCGGCGAGTGTTGGCGGGAAAAATCGCAACGGTCGGTCGATTGGTAGATCCATTCCCAGAGCTGCGGCAGGCGTGTGGTGACAAAGCGGTAGCCGCGGCTGACCATGTCGGTGAGGCGCGGCGCGCCGAGAACGCAGGGATCGGCGACGCGGGTAACCGCCCCAGCCGCATCGAGCGCTAGCGCGAGATTGCGGGCGGCGCTGTTGTGCCCCTCGCCGAAGGCGGCGGTGACGATGAGGATGCGCGGAGCGGCAGACATGGCGGGGCGCGGCAGATTTAGAACGACACGGGCGTTGCGTCGATGGAGATTTGCGGCTTTCATCCCACCGCCTATGGCGCGCGAGGAAAAAAAACCAGTTAAGCTCAGAGCGGTCGATGACGAAGTCGCGCCGGTGGTGAAGGTCGTGCGCCTCGAAAACCAGAAAACGGCGCAAAATACCAAGGAGGAACCGGTTCGCCTGGGGCGGCTCACTCCAAACCTTGAGCCAAGCAGGCTTGATGTTCCCAGCCGCGACGATCTGGAGTTGCGCACCCATCAACCGGGGATTGAGGTTCTGATCGATAGTGAGAATTTCAATCTGGATCATCTGGAGGAAGGCTGGGGTGAGAGATCCGCGCGCAAGCATCCAATCCCATGGGGATGGTTTGCCCTGATAGGCCTGACGATCTCAGGAGCGGTGGTGTGGGCGCTCAGCCATGTCCGCGAAGCAGATGTGCAGGCGGATCAAATCCGCGTGGAAACCGAATCAGCGCTCGCTAAGGAAGAGCGGGAGATCAGTGAGGCACACGAGCTTGTCACCCGCATCGAAGACTCGCTGCGCTATTTTTTCAACGCCACTACTGTTGACTCCTTGGCAAAGATGGTTCGCCAATCTGAACGGGTGAATCCATTGATGCTGAAATATTACATGATACATCCGGTATTCCGGAGTCCCTTGAGCATGGTCCGGGTCCTGCAACCACTCACACTCGAGAACCGCACGAATTTCTGGATTGCCTCCGTCGTGCTGGCAAACGGCCAGAAGCACAACCTCGTCATTGAGACCGAAGAAGATGGCAATCCCCTCATCGACTGGGAAACCTTCGTCTGTGACCAGCCGCTGCCATGGGACGAGTTTGCATTGGAAAGGCCTGCCGGAACATCGCTCGACTTCCGGGTTTATGTGGAGCGCGACATGTTTTTCAGCCACGAGTTTGCGGATTCGGACCGCTGGTTGTGCTTTCGCCTCACCGCCTTGGAAAGCGAGGAAACGCTTTTTGGCTATGTGGCGGTGGACAGTGAGGAAGCCCAAGCACTCCTGAATCTACTGGAAGCGAATGCGGGCCGCAAAACCAGCATGATCCTGCGTCTTTGCATCCCGGAGGGACTGCAATCCCGCCGCGGCGTCATGATTGAAAAAGTGATCAGCCCCCGCTGGATGTATCTCGATCCGCCCGGATCCCCCCCCTGATGCGCTTGTTCCGCTCCATTTTCAATCCGTCTGCCGACCCGGCCCGGGCTCGGACTGTGGCGTCGTTGCCGGCGGTGTTATCCGGAGTGAGTGCTTTTTTACTGCTACAATATGTCATTGCGCTGTGGCGGCTCACGCAAACGTCCGGCGGCATGATGAACAAGTTCAGCGCGCTGGCCCGCGAGCAATACCTGGGGTTCCTGGTCCGGCAGAACCTTTTGATTCTTGTGGCCTATCTCATGTTGGCGCTTGCAGCGGTGTTTCTTGCCCAACCGTTGGTCAGTTGGTGGTCGCAGTGCTCCAAGCGCCGCGGTTTTGCGTTTGTCGCGCTGCGCGGCTTTGTGATCGCGGCGCTGTTACATGGTTATTTCATGCTGCGTCTGATGAAAACCCGGCCGTATTTCCTCAACGAGGCGGAGTTCGGCCATTGGTATTACAAGTTGCTCGATTTCCCGGAGCCGGTGAGGCCCGCGGGATTGTTCATCCTCTTCACGCTGCTGCCGTTGGTTTTTCTCGGTTATGTGTTGATCTGGCATGCCCGCCGCCACGGCCGCAAAGGATGGGTGGTGGCCGGCGCGCTGGTGGTCGCTGGCGCTCTCACCTTTGGCATCCAACCCTCAACCAAGCGCCCGGTGGCGGCGGCTTCGCCCAATGGCAATGCTCCCAACATCCTGATCATCGGCTCGGACTCACTGCGCGGTGATCTTCTCGGCTGTGCCGGCTACCGGCCGCAGCGCAGCGACGGACCTGCTGCGGCGGGCGTTTCACCTACAATCGATGCCCTGGCCGCAAAGTCGGTGCGCTTCGAGCGTTGTTACACCTCCATCGCCTCCACGCTGGAGTCCGGCGTGCAATTGATGTCTTCGCAGTATCCCCACAGCCATGGCATCCGGCAGATGTATCCGGATCGCCAAACCGTGGATTCTGCAAAACAACGCATTGTTCCGTTGGCAGGCTTGCTGCGTGAGCGTGGCTATGACACCGCCGCCATTGGCGATTGGTGCGCCGGTTATTATGAAATCATGCCGATGGGTTTCGAACACATCTCGGTATCGAGTTTCGACAACTTCAAGATCTACATGAGCCAGGCCGTGGTGATGGCGCACTTTGTGGTGCCGCTTTATTTCGACAATCCGCTCGGGCATCGCTTGTTTCCGCAGCTCCAGTCGTTCGCGCAGTTTGTCACACCGGAAGTGGTGACCAAGCGTGTAGAGCGCAGACTTGAATCCGTGGCCCGGGAAAAGAAGCCGTTTTTCTGGCACGTCTTCTATTCATGCAACCATCTGCCCTACCGAAGCAAGGAGCCGTATGTCAGCATGTTCGCCGATCCCGCCTATCAGGGACCTAACAAAAACGGCGTGGACTTCGATATCGACTCGTTCATCGGCGGCACCGACCTCGAATCCAAGTGGAAGGCACTGTCACCCGCCGAGGTCTCTCAGATCCGTGCATTGTATGACGGCTGCACCCGGCAGTTCGACGATTGTGTTGCTGAAATTCTCGCCGCGCTCGAGCGAAATGGCCTGGCGGAAAACACCATTGTCATCATCACCTCGGACCATGGTGACGATCTTTACGAACCGGGCGTCACCCTCGGCCACGGACTCACCTTCAATGGTGGCTTGCAGGCCAACCATGTGCCGTTGATCGTCCACGTGCCGGGCGTAGAGCCGCGGGTGATTCCCGAGACGGTGCGTTTGATCGATGTGGTTCCCACTCTGGCCGACTTCACTGGCGCGAAAAAATCCAGCACTTGGGAGGGGCGGGGTTTTGCGGCATGGCTCCGTGGTGCGGAAACGCCGGAGCACCGGCCGTTTTATGGTGAGACCGGCTTTCCTTTCATCCAGTTCACGGTGCCCGGGGTCGAGCGCCCCAAGCTCCCGCCGATGGATGAGCTCACCTACATCGATAAAAACTACAACTACCAGTTCGTGCTCAAGCCCGAATATGCTGAGCGCTTGGTGAACGCCAAGCAGCGTTGCCTCAGAACCCGCGATTGGAAGCTCGTATGCACTCCCACCGCTTCCGGCGGTCGGAGCTTCGGGTTGTTCCACCTCGCATCCGATCCGCACGGTGAGATCGATCTGGCCGAATCGCGGCCCGAGGTGCTCGAGCCGATGCGAAAAGCCCTCGAACGCTGGATGGATGGTGGAATCGAAACTCCAATTAAGGAAATTTTCTCCGGTGATGAACCCTGAGATTCGCCGCTTGAGTTTTAATCCCCCCGGATTCAGCCTCCTGCCCGCCCACCCATGAAACTTCACTTACCGTTCATCGCTGTCTCACTGATTGCCGCCGTTTCCGCAGCCGAGGCGCCAAAGGTGTTCGCTGGCCTGCTGGCACCGGGTGTCGCCAAGCGCGGGCAGATCGGCATGGTCGTTCCGCCGCAGGAGATCGACAAATTTGTGGCTAAAGTGGAGGCCTCCGCACGCAAGGATCCGAAGTGGTTCAGCGAGTTCAGCGCCACGGCGAAACCCGGCGTGCCACTGCCATATGACGAGCGGCTCGGACTGACCAAGGAGGAATATGCCGAATACCTGGCGCTCTGGAACAAACGCGAGTTCAAGCCAATGGAGGAAGTGCAATTGATGCTCCGCGAAAGCGCTGCTGGCGGTTGGGTAATCACCTCCACCGGCGGTGCCAGCACGCTTTCCACACTGCGCTATCTCGAAAAGGACGATCTTTTCCGTTCTCCCAACGGTGAGCTCAAACGCATCGATGACATTAATGCTGATCCCACCAGCATCCTCGGCGAGTGGACCGGACATGAGTGGAGATTCGAGGAGGAAACCGGACTTGGCAAAACCAAGGAAAACGTCGCTCTCGGCCGTTATGCGGACAACAAGTTCGGCCTGATCATTTACCGCGTGCAGGAGCTGTCCACCGAGGGCACTCGGCTGCTGGACCGCAGCCTTGTCATCCGTGTGCCGCTCGACAAGTCAGCACAAGCCAAACCGACACCGGTAAAGGTGACGCCGAAGAAGAAACCTTGAGGCGAGCGGATGTTTCTTCAGCCTTCTTTTGCTGCAGCCTTGCGCAGTTGACGCTCGCGCAACCAAAGGAAGATAACAGGAGTGACGATGAGGATGTGGATGAGGCTGGAAATCATGCCGCCGATGACCGGAGTGGCGAGCGGCTTCATGACTTCCGCTCCCTGGCGGTTGCTCCACATGATGGGCAACAGGCTGGCGACGGTGGTGGCCACGGTCATGACTTTCGGGCGAAGGCGGAGCTTGGCACCATCCTTGACCGCTTGGACCAGATCGGCACGGGTGAATCTTTCACCGAGTTCGGCCATCTTCGACTTCAGGCTTTCCTCCAGATAAACGACCATCACCACGCCGGTTTGCACAGCAGTGCCGAAGAGCGCGATGTAGCCGACCCAGATCGCGCCGTTGAAATCATAACCTAACAGTTTTTGCAGGATCACTCCGCCGCTCAGTGCGAAGGGCACTGCGAGCATGACGTGCGCCGCTTCCGAGGCGCTGTGGAAGACCATGAACAACAATACGAAGATGATTAGCAGCACGATAGAAACACCAGCCACATCGTTTTCACGAAACGGCGCTGGTTTTCGTATTCGCCGGTCATCTTGTAAGTCATGCCTTCCCAGTCGAGAGTCTTGAGTTTCGCCTCGACCTCCTGGACGAAACCGCCGAGATCGCGGTCCTGGACGTTGGCTTGCACAAAGCTGCGCAGCTTGCCGTTTTCGGAGGCGATTTCATTCGCGCCGACGCTGCGCGTGATCTTCGCCACCATGCCAAGCGGGATGTAGGTGCTCTCCGATCCTCCGCCGGATGGAGCGGTGGATGCGGGCGCTGCACCTCCGGCCACCTGATAAGAAGCGCCTTGCTTAGCTCGGCGCACAACGTGGTGCTTTTGATGTCGCCGGTGTCAGAGTAGAGTTGGGCATCGACGCCGACAGCGACTTCCGGCTGCCGTTCGCGGTCCGCGATGCGGGTGTCGGCTTTGGCGGCGGTGGCCATTTCGCGCATGGCGCGGACTTTGGGATTCGCATGCGGGATGCGTGCGATCTCGGCTTGCGCGATTGGGACCGGGGGTGCGCTGGCAGGCAGTTTCAACACCGGCCATGGCGAATCCAGCGGACGACCGAGGATGAGGTTGAGGTTCATGGCGAAGCCCTCGCGGCTGCGGCGCGCGGCATCGAGCATCTGCTGTTCCTTCGCCAGCTCGGTTTCCATGCGCAGGGCGTCGGTGCTGGAGCCCATCGGGTCTGCCGCCATTTGTTTGGCGTTTTCAACCATCTTGGTCATCCATTGGATCTGCGCCTGTTGCAGGGCGATGGATTCATCGGAGAGCGCGAGTTCGATGGCGGCTTTGGCGACCTCGGCACCGGCGTTGAGCGCGAAGCTGCCGGAGTTTTCGATTTGGGCGCGTTGCATCGCTTCCATCTTGCTGCGCTCCGCCGCGAACATGCCGGGCTTCGGCAAGGCCTGTTCGAAGCCGACCATGATGTCGCCGTCGTCCATGCGCATCATTTCGGTAGCGCCCATGAAACCGATGCCAACCATGGGATCGTTCCACAGGCGGACCGACCGGGCCTCGTGCGCGGCGGCGATGGCCTGGTGTTTTCCGGCGATGGCGGACGGGTGGGTGCGAGTTGCTTCGGACCTCAGTTTTGAGAGGAATGCCTCATTCAATAGCTGGGTTTCGCCCGCATGGAGCAGGCCTCCGGCCACAGCCAGGCCGGCAAGGAATTTGGAAATGGTATGCATCATTCATGAGAGTGTGAATTTGAAAACTTGGATCCAATGATCCAATCGCCTGCTCAAAACGCACGCAACACGGCGGCGGAGGTGAGTGGGCACAATTCGCCTGGGAAGGCGCACACTCAGATGACGAACGAACAGAAGGCGACCGAAAGTCGGACGCCGGTGTAGCCGGACAGTTGACCGGTGATCGATGGCACCGCCATTACGGCGGAAGGCTGGGTTCCGGCAACAGTTTCGATGGAGAGGCGGATCCCGGAGGCCTTGGCGAGCGGGATTTTCAGGGAATTCCCGGATTCCGAAGAGAGTGGGGTGGGGTTTTGGGGCGTCTCATCGTTTCCGGCACAGGGGCATGAATCGGCAGGATCGCAGCATTCGCAGGAGGACACGACCGGTGCGCAGAACTCAATGGCGGCTGTGGTTGGCAACACCTGAACGAGCTGGAAAACCAGCGCAAGGATCAGGGCGATGACCGATTTGACATTCATGTCGTGGGTGAGAGTATATGCATTGCCTTTCTCTTCCAAGGATTAACTCAGTGGAGAAGTGAAAAAATTTTTGCTATCAACGGGTTGCGGAAATTAGAATGCTGTTTATGGTGCGCGACATGACTGCAGACACACTCCACCTCAGCCAAACCGCATTCATTTACGGCATTTCGCCGCTGTATCTGATCATCATCGGTGCTACCTTTCTCGCCAGCATGCTCATCAGCGGCATGCTGAAGAGGCGTTTCAGCGAGTATTCTCAGGTTCCGCTGCCAATGACTGGAGCCCAGGTGGCCGAGCAGATGCTGCGGCAAAACGGCATTAATGACGTTAAGGTCATCAGCGTGCCCGGCCAACTCACCGACCACTACGATCCGGTTAAAAAGACCGTCAATCTGAGCG
This sequence comes from Akkermansiaceae bacterium, assembly GCA_947491475.1. Lineage (GTDB taxonomy): Bacteria > Verrucomicrobiota > Verrucomicrobiia > Verrucomicrobiales > Akkermansiaceae > Luteolibacter. The sequence continues at coordinate 8,059 of CANLKN010000025.1, forward strand.
AGCCGGTCTATCACATCAACTCGGTGGCCGCCGCCGCAGTGGCTGCTCACGAATGCGGCCACGCCATCCAGCACAAAGAGGCCTACGCGTGGCTCAACTTTCGCTCTAAAATGGTGCCCGCAGTCCAGATTTCCAGCAAACTGCTCAATTACATCATGATCGCCGGTTTTCTCGGCATGGGCCTGATGCAGAGCACCACGATGCTGTGGCTGTGGGTCGGCCTGTTTGCGGTGACCACCCTGTTTTCGATTGTCACGCTGCCGGTGGAATTCGACGCGAGCCGCCGCGCGCTGGTGTGGCTGGAACGCAGCGGGCTGGCCGCCAGCATGGAGCAGGAAAAAGCGAAAAACGCGCTCTTCTGGGCCGCCATGACTTATGTAGCCGCCGCAGTTGGCTCGGTCGCTCAGTTGCTGTATTTCCTGATGATGGTGCTTGGCCGCCGGGATTGACCGTGGCTGGACGAACGGGGCATGAGAGCTCAGGAAGGCGAGATATTTCCTCCGCCCCTCTCCGCAGCGCTGCGGTTCTGTTTCTCCCCGACCTTGGCGGACAATGGAAAATCGATCCGCCTTCACTGATTGGCCAATTTATGGGCATCGGCGGAGCAAAAGTCCGCCGCCCTTGGTCATTTTGTCCGACCTCTGGATTTTTTGAGATCCGGTTGGAGGCTTGACAAGGAAGGGGGTGCCTGCTTGCCTGCGGCGTCCTGCGACTGATTTTCAATCAATTGCCGACACCGGACACTCTCGCAACCTCGCACTTCCATTCTGGAAAACGCGTCCGGCCACCACCATTCACCACCTGACTTACTTTCATGGACTGGACCTCTCCGATCTGGTATGCTTCTTACATCCTGGTGCTTATCGGCCTTGCCGGCTATGGCTCGCATCGCCTGACAATTATTTTTCTTTATCTCAAACACGCCCGCAAAAAGCCTCACCCCGTGCGCTTGTTCGAGGACCTGCCCATGGTCACCGTGCAGTTGCCGGTGTTCAACGAAATGCATGTGGTGGACCGCCTGCTGGAGTCCGTCTCTAAGCTCGATTACCCGCAGGACAAACTGCAGATCCAACTGCTGGACGACTCCACCGATGAAACGGTGGACATCTGCCGCAACGGCATTGAGCGCTTGAAAGCGCGTGGTTTCGATGCCGAGCATATCCACCGCACCGATCGCACCGGCTACAAGGCAGGCGCTTTGGAAAACGGCACCCGATTCGCGAAAGGCGAATATCTGCTGATTCTGGACGCCGACTTTGTCCCGAATCCTGACCTGCTGCAAAAAACCATCCACTACTTCACGGATGACAAAATCGGCATGATCCAGACGCGCTGGGGCCACCTCAACCGCACGTTCAACGTGCTCACCCGCGTGCAAGCGATGTTTCTCGACGGCCACCTTGAGCTGGAGCAAACCGCGCGCAACCGCTCCGGGCGCTTCTTCACCTTCAACGGCACCGGCGGCATCTGGCGCAAGTCCTGCATCGCGGATGCCGGCGGCTGGGAACACGACACGCTCACCGAGGATATGGACCTCAGCTACCGCGCCCAACTCAACGGCTGGCGTTTTATCTTCCTTAACGACGTGGAAACCCCCGCCGAGTTGCCGGTGGACATGGACGGCTTCAAGAGCCAGCAACACCGGTGGACCAAGGGTTCCATCCAAGTGTGCAAAAAAGTCCTGCCCGCCATTTGGAAGGCGGATATCCCGCTCTTCATCAAGCTGGAGGCCACCGCGCACCTCACCTCCAATTTTGCCTACCTGCTGCTCGTGTGCCTGTGCTTCCTGATCTATCCAAACCAGCAGTGGCAGCCGGATTTTGGCAAACTCACCTACTACATCATCAACATTCCGATCTTCTTTTTCGCCTCGGTCTCGGTGCTGGTGTTCTACATGGTTTCACAAAAGGCGCTGCGCCCCGGTTCGTGGTGGCGCGAGATTCCCTACTTGCCGCTGCTTCTCGCGCTGGGCATCGGCATGTCCATCAGCAATGCCAAGGCCGTCATCGAGGCGCTCTGCAACCACCAGTCCGCATTCGTCCGCACCCCGAAATACGGCATCAGTCAGACCAAACGCAGTGATTGGAAAAACAGCAGCTACAAGGCGATGAAGACGCTCACGCCATTCGTCGAGTTGCTCTTCGGCTTCTTCTTCCTGTTCGTAGTGGTGGACGCCGCCATGCGCGGCACCTGGTCGTCTGCAATCCTGCTGCTGCCATTCCCGGTCGGCTTTTTCTACACCTCGCTCTGCTCGCTTTCCCGCATGCTGCCAACCTCCGCTTCCGGCACCCCGTTGCCCAAGCCTGTGAACCGCAACACTCCGTGAGAGAATCATGTCCGGTTTTATTTCGCCACGCATTTTCCTGTTCGGATTTTTAAGCCTGCTCAGCGCCTTCGCTTTCAGCAGTTGTGGCAGCACCTCTTTTTTCGGCCGCGACACCCGCAACAAGATGATCGTTAGCGTAAGCGATCAGAAAATGCTGCTGGTGCGCGATGGCCAGCCGGTCAAAACCTACAGGATCTCGACCTCCAAGTTCGGCGTGGGCGACAAACCCGGCAGCAACCGCACGCCCCTCGGCCACATGTGCGTCGCCAAGAAAGTCGGCTGCACCGCACCACAGGGCGCGGTCTTTAAGAGCCGCAGGCCCACCGGCGAAATCCTCAAGCCCGATTCGCCTGGCCGCGATCCGATCGTCACCCGCATCCTTTGGCTAAAGGGGCTGGAACAGCGCAACCAGAACGCCTTCAAACGCACCATCTACATCCATGGCACACCCGAGGAAAAACGTTTAGGCCGTCCCGCCTCGTTCGGCTGTATCCGCATGTCCAGCCGTGATGTCGTGGACCTCTACAATCGCGTCGGCTACGGCGCGGATGTCTTCATCATCCGCGGCTCCATCCAGAATGGTTACCGCAACGGACAGACCAGCGCGGTCGCCAACCGCAACGGCAAGCGCAGCCGCAGCCATAGCTGATGATGCCGGTTTCAGCAAGTTGGCCGTTCTTCATAATGCGTTTTTTGCACTTGCGGGCATGCTGCCCGGACGTTGGAGTGGTCCCTCATGACGTATCTGCGGCAGAATTGGCGGCAATGGCTTGCGCTCTGGATGATGGTGCTCGGGCTGATCATTGCCAATGAAGCGCCTGCCCAAAGCATCAAGGTCAACTTTGCCGACGGTTTTGATTTCCCGGTTGGGAAACCCAATGCCGACGGCTACTACAAGTCTCGTGGCCTGCGTTTGCGCTCGCCTCAACACTTCGGCGAGGATTGGAACGGCCGCGGCGGCGGCAACTCCGATACCGGAGATCCCGTCTTTGCCATCGCCGACGGTGTGGTCACCTTCGCCCACAACGTGCGCGGCGGCTGGGGCAATGTGGTGCTCACCCGCCATGCCTACCGCGATCCGGCCTCAGGCCAAGTGAAATTCATTGATACACTCAACGGCCATCTCGACCGCATGAGCGTCAAAACCGGCCAAATCATAAAGCGCGGCCAGCAGATCGGTACCATCGGCACCAACTCCGGCATGTATCCGGCCCATCTCCATTTCGAAATGCGCCATAATATCCACATCGGGCTGCATCGCGATGTGGCACCGGATACCCTCGAACATTGGGTGGACCCCACCCAGTTCATCAACCGCCACCGCAAGCTCAACCGTGAGTGGCGCCCGGCCGCGATTCCCACCGGCACCTATAAAACATACAAGGGCTACAGCGGGCTCTAACCGAAAGTCATCAGCGGAAAATGTTGGAAAAAACCGGATCACGCGCATGATTCCGCCACTACTCATGGAAGATACAGAATCCATCACCCGCGATGCGCCCTCAGCGGACGCCCTACCCGTGCCAGGACTTCGCCAGGATCTCGCCGTGCTGATGAAGGTGCGGCTGAATTTCTTTGTCCTCATCACCGCCTTCTTTGGCTTTCTTCTCGCTTCGCGCGGCGCTCCGTTTGAGTGGATGAAACTGGTGCACACCATCCTTGGTGCCGCCGCTGCCGCCTTTGGCTCGGCCGCTTTCAATCAACTGATGGAGATCGAGCTTGACGCCCGGATGAAACGCACGGCCGACCGACCGCTGCCATCGCGCCGGATGGATCCGATCGTCGCCTTCGGCATCGGTTGGGTGCTTTGTGCCATCGGCATCATCCACCTCGCAGTGCAAGTGGGACACCTCGCCGCCTGGCTCACCGCAGCCACCATCGCAATCTATGTGTTTGTTTACACGCCACTCAAGCGGGTGAGTGCCACCAACACCCTGGTCGGTGCCATCCCCGGTGCCATTCCACCGGTCATCGGCTGGGTCGGTGCCGGCGGCTCTCTCGGTTGGGAAGCTTGGTTCCTCTTCGGCTTGCTGTTCTTCTGGCAGCTTCCGCATTTCATCGCCATCAACTGGCTGTGCCGCGATGAATACGAATCCGTCGGCTATCAAATGTGGTCCAATGGCGATCTAACAGGCCGCAAGAGCGGTATCCTTTCCGCAATTTTCTCGCTGATGCTCGCCGCTTGGTCGCTCATTCCCGCGTTTTTTGATTTCGCCAACCTGTTATGGACGATCGTTGGTCCGCTACTCGCGCTCATCATGATGGCGCTGGCGCTCAAGTTTGCACGCGATGGCGAACGAGGCTCCGCCCGCCGCCTGTTTCTTTACACCCTGCTCTACCTACCAGCCTCCCTGACCGTGCTGGTGCTCGCATGGAGGGCCCGCTCATGAATCACAGCGCCAATCTGGTTGCATCCAGCCAGCGTCTCAACAAGGCACTTGCGCATCTGCGCTTCGCACCGCCGGTGGCATGGGTTTACCGGCCGCTTGAATACGCGTGGGAACCACACCGCATGTTTCTCGAACGATTCGCACAGGGAAAAAAACGCGTCGTTTTCCTCGGCATGAATCCCGGGCCATTCGGCATGGTGCAAACCGGCGTGCCATTCGGCGAGATCGCCGCCGTGCGCGATTGGATGGGCATTCACGCTCCGGTGGGCAAGCCCGCTGCGGAACACGCGAAACGCCCGGTCGAAGGCTTCGACTGCAAGCGCTCGGAAGTCAGCGGTCGCCGCCTCTGGGGCTTGTTCTCCGAACGCTTCGGCACGGCGGAGGCTTTCTTCAGCGAACACTTCGTCCTCAACTACTGCCCGCTGGTGTGGATGAGCGAAACCGGAGCAAACCTCACGCCGGACAAGCTCTCCGCCGCAGACATGCAGCCCGTCGAGCAAGCCTGCCTCGCACACCTCGGTGAGGTGATCGAGATACTACAGCCATCGTTTCTGATAGGTGTGGGAGGTTTCGCGGAAGAACGCCTGCACCGCGCCGCGGAAAATTCCGGCAGCTCAGCCATCATCGGCCGCATCCTCCATCCCTCGCCCGCGTCGCCCGCCGCAAACCGTGGCTGGGCGGAGGCCGCATCCCGCCAACTCGCGCAGCTCGGCGTGTGGTGAAGTGCGTCATTTCATTGCGGTGCGCAGCTGGCGCACCAAACGCGCGTCATCCTTGCGGCCTTCGCCCTCTAGCGCGGCCACCAGGTTGTTGAGCATGCGCATGAGCACCGTGCCGGGGTCCGCCGTCTGGCGCAGCACATTTCGCTCCGCGCGACCCATCTCCGGATCCTCCAGCAATGTTGCCTGCAAATGCATCCGCCCGTGGTCGAAACAATCGATGATGATAGGAAAACCATCCTCATAAATTCGGCAGAGGAAATGGCCGGGAAAATTCACGGCTTCCACCACCAGATCAAGGCGGCGGGCCACCAGCATGAAGACCAGCGACAATCCCAGCGGGTTGGATCGGCCGTCGGCGATCACCCAGGCGAGATCCGAATTGCAAGGATCATCGTATTCCGCATCGTTGCCTGAAAGACGACCGTCTTGGAAGAGAAAGGCGCGCAGTTCATTGGCACTCGTGATTCCGTTTTCGCATGCCTCCTCCGCAAGCAGATCCAGTGCGTCTGACAAGGGCTGGCGGACCGTGATGCCGTCATGCAGGAAATCCGAAATCGTGCGCAACAAAGCCTCAAAGGCATCCCAATCCTCGCTCAGCGCCGCAGCGCCCCCGCTAGGTGCCAGCCAATCACGCTCCAATGCCTTGCGCCGCGCCGGGCGCAGCAGTTCCGCCAGCAACTCGCGCTCAGTCTCACTCAGGTTGCGGGGTTGGGTGGATAGGAATTCACTCAGATCGCCATCGCACATGGCCAGACGTCCGGCAACCCGCGAGCGCACCTCGGGTGTCTCATCATCCAACAGCCGCAACAATGCGGACAATTCTTCGGGCGCGGGCGGCACCTCTTGCGGCGGTGAACTCAAAACAGGCGGATCGCTGGGTGAATGGAATGAATGGTGCGCGATACTGGGTTCGAACCAGTGACCCCCTCCGTGTCAGGGAGGTGCTCTACCACTGAGCTAACCGCGCGTTGTGTCGTCCGGGGCGCGGGAAACTAGGATGGACTGGCGCGGCCATGCAACCCATTTTTTCCATGTCACAAAAAGAAAGGCGGAGGATCCGAGGACCCCCCGCCGTTGACATGCTCCGGATGGAAACCAAGGGCGGGCGGCTTTGCGGCCGCACCACCCCGGATTCCGATCAGGTGCCCCGATCAGCCTTTCTTGGCAGCCTTTTTAGCAGGTGCCTTCTTGGCTACTTTTTTAGCGGCTTTCTTTGCAGGTGCCTTTTTGGCGGCTTTCTTGGCGGGAGCCTTTTTGGCAACTACCTTTTTAGCAGCCTTCTTGGCGGCCTTCTTTGCGCTTTTGGCAACCTTCACCGCTTTTTTGGCAGCCTTTTTGGCAGCCTTTTTGGCGGGGGCTTTGGTGGCCACCTTTTTCACTGCCTTTTTGGCCGGAGCCTTCTTGGCAACTTTCTTAGCGGCTTTTTTTGCGGGGGCCTTTTTAGCGGCCTTCTTTGTTGTTTTTTTTGCAGCCATGGTTTTGTGTCGTTGGAGTTCGCGTTCTATTTTTGTTTTCTCTTCCGGCGTTAATGTGCCAGCGGAGAGGATTGCGAGGAGCGCCTCACCGAGGCGTCCTCCAAAAGCATTGGTTAGAAAATCATGCGTCGCGCGTTGCACGATGACTTCCTGCGAGTAGGCGGCCTCATAGACGTGGGCCCTGCCAACCAGCGAGCGCTTCACCAGATTCTTGCGCTCGAGGTTTTGCATCACTGTGAGCACTGTGGTGTATGCGCGATCTTTACCATCAGGCAACGTGTCTTGAATTGCGGCGACTGTCGATGGCCCTTCATGCCACAGGACTGAGAGCGCCTGAAGTTCGAGATTGGATGGATTGGAAGGTCTCGCCATGCGATGCAAGCTCGTTGCTTGATGACGATAAGACTAGTAGTTCGGAGATCCGTCAAGTTCAAACGTGTCGATTTTTAAGAAAAGTTTAGAACCTCTCAAAGGGTGTTTGCCGTGACTACGATGCACGCCGTAGAAGGGCGTTGAGGTCACTATTGCGGCGCGTTGCCCGATGAAGGACGCTTGATGCGCTCATCGATGCCGCGCAGTGCCTCCCAGAAGGTTTCCTCCGAAGGATCGCCGTTGAAAAGCACTTTGCCCGCCGCGGATACGATGACCATCGTTGGTAGCTTGCGCACGCGCAGCAGGCGTGCGAGCGATCCTTTATCAGGATCCACCCACCATGAACCGGCGGCCTTGCCAGGCAATGAAGCGATTGCATCGCGCGCGTCCGTGATGAGCGCTGGCGTACCGGAAGCAAGCAGCGAGACTACTGCGAGGCCATGAGCGGAGAGCATGGCGGCGGTGGTGTTGAAATCGTCCATGGCCTCGGCGCACTCGCGACTCCATGGCGACCAGAAGTGAAGCAGCATTGCTCTGTTTCCTGCCATCAAGTTGGAGAGTGGCACCGGATCGCCGCCTGCGAGAGGTGTGGCATTGAACGAGAAATCCATTTCAACAAGAGCCATGGATTCCTGCATGCGCAGTCTTTCGATGTGAGGAGCGAAAGCGGCGGCTTGGCCGGGGCTGAGCCAGAATGCTTCGGTGATGTGGCGTTTGAACGCCTCCTTATCGCCCTTGTTGAGCGCGTCGATGGCCTGCACGTATTCGATCACGGCGAGCCAGTCTTCTTCCAAGCTGAAGATGGCGGAGTCCGAGAGTTTGAAGGCAGTGCGGCGCTTGAGGAAATCCGGCAGCAGCGCGGCGATGCCCTGATCGTCGCTGCGGTCCACATGATAGAGAAAGCGAGCCTCAAGCATGGCTTGCTCGCTGACGCCGGCGGTTCGCGCGGCGGTGAGAGCTTGGTCGAATGCGGCGGGCGCTCCGCGTTCGGAGAGGATTTTCTCCAGTGCGTCTTGTCGCGCGGCGGCTTCCACTTCAGCGGCGAGTTGTTGAGGTGTGGGTGACTGTGCGGGAAGCACGCCAAGCATGGCGATGAAGGGCAGGAGGAGATGCGGGCGCATGAGTTGAAAATAAAAAGCGCCGGAAGCACGCTGGCTTCCGGCGGTGAGAGGGATGCGGATCAACGCGGAGGAATGACCATTTTTCGGTCGAGCACGACAACGTCGGTGGTCATGTTATTGGCGCGCTTGATGGATTCCATGGGGACATTGTATTTTCTGCTGATACCGGAGAGGGTATCGCCCCGGGCCACGGTGTGGACGGTGGCGGTGGCGGTGGCGGTGGCGGTGGCGGTGGCGGTGGCGGTGGCGGCGGCGGCGGCGCTTGCGGGAGCAGCGTTTGCGGAAGATGCCGGCGGCTGGTATGCGGTGGACGGGGTGGAGCCGCTTTCCTCGTAAGCCGCGGGAGTGTCATAGACGGGGTTTTCGTAAGCGGGCGCGGCATCGGCATAGCCGGCATCGGGAGCACCATAAGGATCGGGGGTGTCATACATATCGGCCTTTTGTGAAGCGCAGGATGCAAGCGCGATGGCGATCGCGGATGGTGCGAGAATTCGGATGGGATTCATGGTGGTGGTGGGGATACGGGTTGAATGGTTTGGATGATACATGGGGAAGGTCAAGACGTTGGATAAAACGCCGCAACAGCAGCGGTTTATTCATTTTCCTGAGGATCGGAAGCGGAAAAATCCGGCAGCACAGGCTGCGGTGTGCCGGCATAGCTCTTCAAAAGTCTCGTTTCGCAGTGCGGCAAGGAAGGCGGCGGTGTGTCGCACAAAAGCCGGTTCGTTGCGTTTGCCGCGGTGCGGTTCGGGCGCGAGGTAGGGAGAATCGGTCTCCACCATAAAGGAAGCGGCCGGACACTTGAGCGCGGTGTCGCGCACATCGCGGGCATTCTTGAAGGTGACAACTCCGCCGAAGGAAACTAGGCCGCCCAGATTGATTACGAGTTTGGCGTTCTCCCATGGTCCGATGAAGCAGTGGAATACCGCGCGCGTGCGCTTGTGGAATTCCTGATAGATATCGAGAGCGTCTTCAAACGAGGCGTGCCCCGCACGGTCGCGGGTGTGGATCACCACGTTGAGACCGCAGGCGGCGGCGAGGTGGAAATGTTGGCGCAGGAAATCGCGTTGGCGCTGGCGAAATGCTTGCTCCTGCCATCCATCCGGCGCGGGGTGATAGTAATCGAGGCCGGTCTCGCCGATCGCACAGACACGCGGGTCATCAGTGAAAGCGGCGAGTTGCTCCACCGCATCATCCGGCGCGTGATGGACATCGCATGGATGAATGCCGATGCATGCGTGCACTGTCGGGTTTTCCGCAAACAGCAGGTTGGCCGGCACGTCACCGAGTGATGTGGCGAGTGTGATCAGCTTGCCGACGCCGGCATGCGCGGCGCTTTCGATGAGCGCGATGGCTTCGTTTTCCGCGAATCCGTGTGAGGCAAGATGGCAATGGGAGTCGATGAGCACGGCGATCAGCGGTTGAGTGCGGCAAGCAAGGCGGAGACTTTCCCAAAGTCCTTGATGCCGGGTGAGATCTCCGCGCCCGATGCCACATCAAGCGCGCAGGGGTGCACGGCGCTTGCGGCGAGCGCGGCGTTTTCCGGTGTGATGCCACCGGCCAGGATGATCGGTATCGATGGATGGCGTGACTTGAAATCAAGCGCCGCATGCCAATCGAAAGTCTCGCCGGTGCCGCCATAGACGCCGGGTGCATGCGCATCGAGCAGGATGGCATTTGCCTGAAACTCCGCCGCATGCTCGAGATCCGCGATGGTCTTCACGCCGATGCCCTTGATGAACGGCACGCCTTTTTCCCGATAGATCTTTGCATCCTCCGGTGTCTCATCGCCGTGGAGCTGAACCACATCGAGCAAGCCGTCGGCCATCAGGCGCAGGGGTAGCTGCGGCGCTTCATTGACGAACACTCCGACGCGCAGGATGCTCCCCTCGAGGTGGCGAAGCCAAGTGGCCTTTGCCGGTGCAAGATGGCGTTTGGATGGCAGCCAGAAATTCACACCCAGCGCGTCCACGCCGAGTTCGGCTAGACGCTCCGCGTCATCCTGCGTGGTGACACCGCAGATTTTCAATGAGACGGAGGATGGATCGAGAAAACGCGAGAGCAAGGGCATGGGTTGGGTTGATGGATTGCTTTTGCGGCGGAATTAAACTGCCCCGGCCATTTCAAACCAGTGCACGCTCAGGTGCAGACCGGGCAAGAGTTGAGTTGGGTGAAGAAATCGTTGCCCTTGTTGTCCACCAAGATGAAGGCAGGGAAATTCTCGACGGTGATTTTCCAGACGGCTTCCATGCCAAGCTCTGGAAATGCGACGACTTCCTGCGATCTGATGTTTTCCTTGGCAAGCAGCGCGGCGGGGCCGCCAGCGGAGCCGAGGTAGAATCCACCGTGCGCTTTGCAGGCATCAGTCACGGCCTTGCTGCGGTTGCCCTTGGCCAGCATCACCATCGAGCCGCCGTGTGATTGGAACAGATCGACATAACTATCCATCCGCCCGGCAGTGGTGGGGCCGAAAGAGCCGGAGGGCAAGCCCGCCGGCGTCTTGGCCGGACCAGCATAGTAAACGGGATATTTTTTGAAGTAATCCGGCAGCTCGCCCTCAGTCTCGAGGATCTCCTTGAGTTTGGCGTGGGCGATGTCGCGCGCGACGATGATCGTTCCCGTTAGAGAGAGCGCGGTGGTGACGGGATACTTGCCCAGCGTCTTGAGCGTTTCCTCCATGCCGAGGTCGAGGTCGATTTCGACACCCTTGAATTTCCAATCGCGGTATCGGTCCGGGATGAAGCGACCGGGGTTCTTTTCGAGTTTCTCGATAAAAATGCCGTCCTTGGTGATCTTGGCCTTCGCCTGGCGGTCGGCCGAGCAGGAGACGCCGATGCCGACGGGACAGGACGCGCCGTGGCGCGGCAGGCGGACGACGCGCACGTCGAGCGCGAAGTATTTGCCGCCGAACTGCGCTCCGATGCCCACGTCGCGGGCGATCTGCAGCAGTTCCTTTTCGAGTTTCAGATCACGGAATGCCTGGCCGTGCTCGTTGCCTTCGGTGGGCAGGGCGTCGTAGTATTTGGTGGACGCGAGCTTGACGGTCTTGAGGCAGTTTTCCGCAGAGGTGCCGCCGATCACAAAAGCGAGATGGTAGGGCGGACAGGCGGCGGTGCCGAGCGATTTCATTTTCTCCATGCAGAACTCCTTGAGCCGCTTCGGATTTAGCAGCGCCTTGGTCTCCTGATAGAGGAAAGTCTTGTTGGCCGAGCCACCACCCTTGCTGACAAAGAGGAATTTATAGGCGTCACCCTCGGCGGCGTAGAGATCGATCTGCGCGGGCAGGTTGGTGCGGGTGTTGACCTCGTCATACATGTTGAGAGGCGCTGTCTGCGAGTAGCGCAGGTTCTCGTGGATGTAGGTTTGATAGATGCCTTTGGAAAGAAACTCCGCGTCGTCGCAGCCGGTCCAGACCTGCTGGCCTTTTTTGGCGACGATGGTGGCGGTGCCGGTGTCTTGGCAGAAAGGCAGGATGCCGTGAGAGGCGATTTCCGCGTTCTTGAGCATCATCAGCGCGACCATGCGATCGTTTTCCGATGCCTCGGGATCATCAAGGATGGCGGCCACCTGTGCGAGGTGGGCGGGACGGAGGGTGAAATTGATCGCCTTGATCGCCTCCGCAGCAAGCCGGGTGAGTCCTTCCGGCTCGATCTTGAGGACCGGTTGACTCTCGAATTCCGAGACGGAAACATGCTCGGTGCTGATGCATTCGTATTCGGTGGTGTCCTGTCCTAGCGGAAAGGGGTCTTGGTAGAAGAACGGTTTGTCGGCCATGGTTGCGGCAGATTTCTAGGGCCTGTGCCTGCCACGTGCAACCGGTTTCCGGAATCGCATCAAATAGGGCGCGGCGAATCGCAAAATGCGCGGGATGGCAATTCCCGGACAGTCAAGTCACGACACGTTGTTTTGTCTGATCCGCCGACAAAACCGTCAGAAAGCCATTCGCAGTCCCGCCAGCCAAGTCCAGCCGTTGAAGTCGCCGCCGCCGGGCCCGCCATCGAGATAACTGTATTTCAGTCCGGACATGAGTTTGAGCCGGTGACCGTCGATGTGATAATTCAGCCCGGCGTAATTGGCGAACCAGTGGTCGCCGCGCTTGTCGCCCGCGCCGGGTGAAAAAGCCTCGTAGCGCTTTGGCAGGATCACGCCGTTGTCATCGTTGCTGGCGGCAAACTCCATCACATTGATGAATTGAAGTTTCTCCGTGAACGACCAACTGGTCATGGTGGAGAGCGCACCGACATTCGGGCGGCCATCGACGCCGTCGCCCCAGAGCAGTTCGGCGGTGAAACCGAGGCGGCCTTGCCGGATTTCATTGGAGAGCGAAAACGAGTCTGAATATAGCGGCGATGCCGGGTCGTTCGGTGACGAACTGTGACCGGGCTCGGTGTTGTGCAGCCATTGGAACTTGATGGAGCCGAAGTCGATATCAATGCGCTCGCTGTAATCGAAGCCGGCCTTGGCAAGGATCATCGCGCCGCCCTCGAAGCGCGGCCATTCGTCACGCCGCTCGTTGCTGAACGCTCCAAGATAATACAACCATCCGCCGGCGATCTTCTCGCCGCAGATCCATGTGCCTGTGAGTTCGCCTCCATAAAGCATGTTGCCCACGGCAGTGCGCTCGAAGGCAGGAAACTCGAGTGATGAATATTCCTGCTCGCGATCAAACTTGAGCTCACGCTTTCCCGCCGAGATGTGCAGGGCGTCGCTGTGCATCCAGGTGGCGTAGTTCTCGACGAGGCGCCGGTAAACGCGCGGCGATAGATCCGGCTCAAGATCGGTCAGGCTGAGGAAAAAAAGTTTGTGAAACAAGCGCCCCTTCATGCCGAAGCGCATGCACCTAACTTCAACATTGCCCCACGAGCAATCGTCGGGCGTGTCCGCCGTGCCGAATTTTCCCGAGGCGTCAGAGCCATAGGCATACTGCGTTTGGAGCTGGCCGATGAAGGCGAGCTGCTGGACCCACGGATGCTTCGGATTCTGATAGAGCACGGGCACCGACATCAGCCGCTGATACGGCGAGCCCTCAGCCAGCCTGCCCACAAGGATACCGCTGGCCTCGGCTACAGGCAGCGTGGAGGCCGCGCGGGCGCACAGGGCGAATGCCAGCGCCAATCCTGCGAGGGCGGTGTGGAAAAATAACTTCATGGGTTGGCACAGGCGGGGCCGCCGGTGAGCGTGGGAAATGCTCCCCGCCCGCACTCCGCCTCAAGAGCGGAGCAAGAAATGCAGAGCATGTGCATTGATTCGGGCAGACCGCTCATCTCCAATGTCCGCAATGCCTGCCATTTTCACCAACCCGGGGATCTCATAAGGGAAAAAGCATTTCACAAATCCCGCACGCCACCACAGGCGGGGTTTGCATGAAATAGTGAGGGCCAATAAGTGGCGCTTGAAGCTGCAAAGCCCACCCTTGCGTCCCGCACGGGAAGCGTTTAGGAATTCCGAAACAATTTTCCCATGGCCGCAGACTACACCGAAGCAGACATCAAATCCCTCGATTGGCGCGAACACATCCGCATGCGCCCCGGCATGTATATCGGCAAACTCGGCGACGGCACCTCGCCCGACGACGGCCTCTACATCCTGCTCAAGGAGGCCATCGACAACTCGATCGACGAGCACATCATGGGCTACGGCAAGGAGATCAAGGTGGAGATCGACGATGAAGGCCGTGTGGAGGTGCGCGATTTCGGACGCGGGATTCCGTTAGGAAAACTTTTCGACTGCGCGGCACAGATCAACACCGGAGCCAAGTATGACAGCGAGGCGTTCAAGAAATCCGTGGGTCTCAACGGCGTGGGCATCAAGGCGGTGAACGCCCTCTCCGACTTCTTCGAGATTCAGGCGTGGCGTGATGGTGAAACCAAGGCGCTCGAATTTTCCAAAGGCCAGCTCACGGTGGATATGAAGCATCCACGGCGCGACGATGGCTCGAACGGCACGCGGCTCGCCTTCGAGCTCGATCGCTCGATTTTCCCGGCCAAGGCGAAATTCAAGGAGCCCTTCGTCGAGAAGATGTGCCGGTATTATTCTTATCTCAATCCGGCGCTCACCGTCACCTTCAACGGCAAAAAGTTCCGCTCGAAGGATGGTTTGCTGGACCTGCTGCGCGAGGAAATGGAAAACGAGGCGCTTTATCCGCCGATCCATCTCATCGGCAAGGACATCGAGATCGCCTTCACCCACACCCCCGAGAGCAGCGAGGAATATTACACATTCGTCAACGGCCAGAACACCTCCCAGGGCGGCACGCACCTCGCCGCATTCCGCGAGGCTTTGGTTCAAGTGATCCGCGGGTTCTACAAAAAACAATATGAACCTGCCGACATCCGGGCTGGCATCGAGGCGGCGATTTGCGTGCGCATCGTCGAGCCGGTGTTCGAGTCCCAAACCAAAACCAAACTCGGCTCCACCACCATCGTGCCCAATGGCGAGTCGCTGCGCTCCTTCATCGGAAATTTCCTCAAGACCAATCTCGACAACTACCTGCACAAGAATCCGCAGGTCGCCGAGGCGATCCAAAAACGCATCCAAGCCGCCGAGCGCGAACGCAAGGACCTCAAAGGCGTGCAGAAAATCGCCCGCGAACGCGCCAAACAGGCGAAGGTCCACAACAAGAAACTGCGCGACTGCCGCGTCCGCTTCGATAGCAAGCACAAGCGCCGCGAGGAATCCACGCTCTTCATCACCGAGGGCGACTCCGCATCCGGCTCGATCACCAAAAGCCGCGACGTGGAAACGCAGGCGGTGTTCTCGCTCCGCGGCAAACCGCTCAACACCTTCAGCCTGCCGCGCAAGATCGTCTATGAAAACGAGGAGTTCGCCCTGCTCCAGGCCGCTCTCAACATCGAGGACGGCATCGAGTATTTGAGATACAACAAAGTCGTCATCGCCACCGATGCCGATGTGGACGGCATGCACATCCGCCTGCTGCTTCTTACATTTTTCCTCCAGTTCTTTCCGGAAATGATCCGCGACGGACATTTGTATATTTTGCAAACGCCGCTGTTCCGCGTCCGCAACAAGAAGGAAACGATCTATTGTTATGATGACGACGAACGCCGCAAGGCGCTCAACAAGCTTGGCAAGAACTCGGAGATCACCCGATTCAAGGGGCTTGGTGAGATTTCACCCGACGAGTTCGGCTTCATGATCGGCCCGGAAATGCGCCTTGATCCCGTGGAATACGAAGAAGGCAAGGGAGTAAAGGAGTTGCTCGCCTTCTACATGGGCAAGAACACGCCGGACCGCCAGGATTACATCATCGCGAATCTCCGCGAGGATGTGGACAAGCAGATTGAGGCCGCCGTGGCGTGAGCCCCAGCAGGCGCCTACTTCGCCGCGTAGATTTTCTTGTAATACTCGTCAGCCATGCGGTCGGCGTCGAAGAAAGGAGCCACGTCGTTCATCGAGTTGAAGACCATGCGGCTCCATTCGGCGGGATTGTCATAATAGGTCGGCAGCACCTTTTCATTGAGAAGATCATAGAATCCGAGCAGGTCATGGCGGTCGCGTTCCTCCGGGCTGAGCTCTGGATTGGCGGGCTCGATGATGAACGAGTTTTCACCGTCCTTGGCGAACTCGCAGACCCAGCCGTCGTAGGTGGAAAGGTTCACCGAGGCATTCATGGCCGCGGTCATGCCGGAGGTTCCGGATGCCTCGCGGGTGACCACGGGGTTGTTGAGCCAGATGTCCGAGCCGTTCTTGAGGAAACGCGAGAGTTCAAGCTCGTAGCCGACGAGCACCGTGGCATTGGGGAAGTCGCGGGTGGTGCGAATCAGATGGTTGAACATATCGATGGCGCCGTAATCGAAAGGATAAGGTTTGCCGGCCCAGATCATTTGCACCGGGTATTTGCCGTTGCCCAACATCTCGCGAAACAACTTGATATCCCGCGTGATGAGGTCAGGGCGCTTGTATCCGGCGAAGCGGCGCGCCCAGACGATGGTCAGCACGTCGGGCTTGAACAGCTTGCCGGTCTGGTCGGCCACGACACGGAAGAGGCGCTCCTTGAGTTCGCGCTTGCGATGGCGGAGCTCCTCGGCGCTGCCCTGCTTGCGGGCGTGCTCGAGCCCGTGATCCGCCCAGTATCTCTTGTTCTGGGCATTGGTGACGTGGGTGATCTCGCAAAGATCGGGGAAATCCTTCCACATCTGGCGTGAGACTTCACCATGGAGCTTGGAAACTCCATTGGCGATGCGTGCGAGCCGCAGGGCGGCCAGCGAGTGGTTGAACACATCACCTTGAATGCCGGTAATCTCGCGGACCTCTTCTTGAGGCACGTTTCCAAAAAACGAGAAATCGCGCAGCAAGTTGAAATCGTGGCGCTCGTTGCCCGCGTCCTCCGGCGTGTGGGTGGTGAACACGAGGCGCTTTTTCACCTCCTCCAAGCTGTGGTGCTTCTCATAAAGATGGAATGCGGCGGACAAGCCGTGTGCTTCATTGAGGTGCCAGACCTCTGGATCCACGCCGAGTTCGTCAAGCAGGCGTGCGCCGCCGGCTCCGAGCACGATGTATTGGGCGATGCGGCGCAGGTGGTCGTGATCGTAGAGACGGTGCGTGATGGCACGCGAGAGCGCGTCGTTTTCCTCCACATCCGTGCTGAGGAAAAACATCGGCACCGTGCCGAAAATATCACCGGGCAGGAACATCGCCTTCACCCACACCGGGTGGCCATGCACCGGCACGGTGAAACGAATGCCGGTATCCTGCAGGAACGCGTATTCCTTCTTGCGGAACTGAATCGCCAGCTCGCGGTCCTCACCGCGCGCCTGGTTGTAGTAGCCGTAGGTCCAGAGGATGCCGATGCCGCAGAGGTTCTGCTTCAAATCCGCCGCGGAGCGCATGTGCGATCCGGCCAGGAAGCCAAGGCCGCCGGAATAGACTTTGAAACTCTGGTCGATGCCATATTCGCAGGAGATGTAAACGGCGCTCTTGGCGTATTGCGGATCGATTTCGTAATGGTGGGAGAACGGTTTGGGAAGAAAAGAGGAAGCCATGGAGTTGGAAGTTGGAAAATTGGAAAAGTCTTGAAAACTTGGTCAACAGATGTCGCGTAATGGGCGATGGTTAGGGCGCTTTTGGATGAAGGGTGTTGGTGATGCCGGGATATGGCGCGGATCGGAGCTCTGCGGATTTTGCCTGAGGATCGAAGGCGGCGGAAACTGAGCTGAGGCCGGGCGCTTGTCCAGTCCGGTGAATTTACCGCTGCTCGTTTTGTGCCAAAACGACGCCATTTTACCTGGGTGCCGCTCAGCGCCGCCCGGCGGTGGTCAAATTATCCTTGGAAAATTCGCGCATTCTTGTCCCGCCAGTGAAAACGGTATTGCAATCACCGCAACTGCGTGCTGTTTTCCGCCCGGCCGCAAGGCCGATGCGCACGTGGCGGAATTGGTAGACGCGCTAGATTCAGGTTCTAGTAGGGGCAACCCTGTGGAGGTTCGAGTCCTCTCGTGCGCACCATCTTTAAAATCAACAATTTAGGGAGCCGTAAAGGCTCCCTTTTTTGTTAGGCGGAAAGGGCATGCTGCCCGAATACTGCCCGAATACTGCCCGAATCGCGCGAGAAATAGATTTACACAATGGATTTGCTGCCTCTTGTTGCCGGAATAGCATTTAAATCATTGGTTTTTAATCACATGCCGATTTTTCTGTTTTGATTTTGGCGTCAAAATCTGACGTTTGCCGACCCTTGCTTTCATGCGCCTGCGAATGCGACGACCGTAAAAACCGACCTCCGAATTGCTCGCTGGGAACCTAAATCCAATGCCTCCGACAGTCAGCTGCCCTGAGCAGGCTCCCTGAGAACATGGGAATGCTCACCGTCATTCCCGATCTTCTCAAGGTC
This sequence comes from Akkermansiaceae bacterium, assembly GCA_947491475.1. Taxonomy (GTDB): domain Bacteria; phylum Verrucomicrobiota; class Verrucomicrobiia; order Verrucomicrobiales; family Akkermansiaceae; genus Luteolibacter. The sequence continues at coordinate 26,315 of CANLKN010000025.1, forward strand.
TGGCAGATTCAACAGCAGATGGTGGCCAATGTGGCGGCATGCTTCGGCAAGTCGGCATATTTGAACCGTCAAATGATGGTGTATTGTCTTTTCCGCCACGGGGCAGCGATGCTGGTGCGGGATGTGGTCGCGCGTGTCGGACAACGGGTCATTGTCAAACAAGCCAGCCTGAGGGTCGTCCAACAGACTCTCGGACGGATCGGCGTTCAGGTCACGCAACAGGCCGTCGGCAAAACTCTGTCCCGATGGCTGCCGATTGTCGGGCCGATCTTCATTGGCGGCTACTCGTTGATCGACACCCGGAACGTCGGAAAAACCGCTATCGATACGTTCAACTGCGAGATTGAAATCGAACCGGCTGAACCGGACGATACTGAGGTCACCCGCATTTCGAATCGAACCGATCCATCCACCCCATGAGCTGGATCATGGTCGATATTGAAGCCGACGGGCCGATCCCGGGCGATTACTCGATGGTTTCCTTCGGAGCCGTAGTGGTCGAACTCAGTTGAAATTCCACATCTTTCCCTGCTCTTGGTCGGCGAAGACCTTGCTGCTTTTCAGGTAGGAATCTGGGGGATTCGGTAGCGGGCTGTCGTCGAGGCGAGGAAGCTTCGCACCGATGGTGGAGTCCCATGGCTTCGAAGAAGCTACGCTCACAGGGGTCCCGACTTGCGTCATGTCGAAGACCTTCCGGGCGGAATTGAGCGGCATCCGAACACAGCCCATGGTTGACGGATACGGCTTCACAAAGCCCCAGTGCATTCCGTAGGCCGGGCTGTAGAATGACATCCAGTAAGTCATCGGGTAGCCGGCTCCGGGATTCCCTTGGCGGCGGCGGTGGCGGGTCTTCGAGTTGATCCTGAATTCACCTTTCGGCGTTGGAGCGGCGCTCGTTCCCACGCCTACGGGCGTGGCGAGTAGGACTTCGTCCCCTTCTGTCACATAGAGTTTTCCCGCGCCGGTGCTGATATGCACCTTCACGGCCGCGGGGTTACTCGGTTTTTTGGCCGGAGGGTCGAACGAAAATGACGAGCCAGAGGTGCCAGGGCCACTCAAGTTGCCGCAAGAACTCAAGAGAAGGGCGGCACTGCCCAGCGTGATGGATAGGAGGATACGGAATGATTTTTTCATGAAGCTGCCGGACTTGGATTGAACTATGGACGAGGAACCGCAGGGTGTTGGACGATGGTTTTCTGGATGTATCAGCGAACGGTGGCGTCGCGCAGTGCGAGGTAGCTCTGGTACTCCGCTAGGGTGACTTGGCCATTTTTGTTGGTATCAGTTTCGTCAAAGCCGACGACGAAAGTGTTGAACACCAAAGGGCTGGCTTGCGCTTCCGCAAGTGAGGTTTTCCCGTTCCCTGATGTGTTCACCTTGCGGAAGTTCTCGGTGCTGCCTCCTGAAGCCACGAATTCTGCTTCGGTCACAATGCCGTCGCTATTGGCATCATACATCGCAAAGGCCTCGGCAATGATCAGGTTGGTTGCCTCGGACCGGCTCACCGTGCCACTACCGTCCTTGTCGGCTTGCTTGAATCGTTGTTCAGGCGTAACCGCTGTGGGAGTCGTGGCGCAACTTGCCAGGAAGAGAATAGGGCAGAAGGTTAAGATCAATTTCATTCTGCGAGGGAAATAGGCCGGATAGTCGCATTCGTCGACGAAGAATATCGCAAAAAGGGACCTGCGCAATCGGGGCAGTGAGCAAAACCTGAACAACCCCCATTCACCCGCCATCCGGTCCGGCCCTACTGCTCTTTCAGGAGCCTCGCGCCAAAGGGGCGGGGGCTACTTCTTGGGATCCCCTGTGCCACGGCCGACAGCAGCACCCGTTCATTGCCCATCACCGCGTAGATCGCCGTGATCTTCTGTTTCTCCGCGAGAACCTTGACCGCCTTCGCTTGGGAGTCGCTGGGTTGGATCGTATGGCTGATGATCACATGCCCGATTCGCCGCAGACTCGCCCCTTGCCGGTGGCCGGCGTCCTCACTACCATGGGGTATGACCGAAAAGCTCATCGTGAGTGCGTCAAAGTCCAGTCTGAGACGATCCGACTCCAACCGAAAGCTGGCTTCGCTGCGCCGCTCCGACGTGGGTGACTGATTCATTTTTGAAAAATGCGATTAAGGCTTAGGCGAGGGCCGATTCCAAATTCCAGTCAGCATTACCTTCTGGCAAATCCATCCAGGTTTGGCGACAAGGCACCAGCATCAGCTTGTGAGCGAAGGTATACATTGCGGTGCAACCTACCTGTTGCATTGGGCTGCCAAGACAGGATCTGGAAATTGCTTTGGCCGGAACGTTCGGGCGAATCCACACTGTCGGGATTAAGACAGTTTCGGTCGAAGACGCAGCCCTCAATCACAATGCCTTTGTTGGGATTCTTAGCCCGGCCATATTCGTCAATTTCTGAGTCCGTGTTGCAGATCATGAGACCTGCACCCGCATTGCCAACAAAGCTGCAGCGTAGGATCCTGACATTTACGCAAGCTCCCTCCAAATCAAGGCCAACACCATCATGGCACGCTACCTTGAGTTCCCAGTGAGGTTGACGGGTGATGCCATTGAAGGCGCATTCCACGATGTCGATGTCGGAGCAAGATTGCAGAAACGCCCCGCAGACACCCGACGAACTAAAGCCACCGCCGGAGTAGACATGGAAATCCTTGATAAAGGCACCTGCCACATTGTTGAGCATGAAACTTCCCTGCAAGGATCCGTATGCGATTGACCGCATTAAGGTCACGTTGCGAATCAGGACAGCGTTGGGCTTCTTGGGCCAATAGAATGCGGTGGCAAATTCCGTATCGCAACCAATGAAGCGGCAATCGGTTACGGTCACTCCTGTAACAAGAGCATTCCCCTCAGCGTAATCAAAATCGCCCAAGGATCCGCCGATGAAAATGGCTGCATTCCAAAACACTCGATCCCCCCTGCCTTCAGTGATGCGCTGCCCTAAAGCTTTGATTCCATTTTCGTAGAAATATTGGTCGGGATGGGCTGCAATACCATTGAAGCGGCAATTAACCACCTGAAAACCCACCTGTGCCCGTCCGCTTTGCTGAATGTATATTCCTGCCTTCCCACCCTTAAAGTCGATCCCGTCAATTTTCACATGGGACGATTTTCGCAGGGTGATACCCTTAAAACCACCAATCGGGATTTCCATCACTTTGCCATTATCAATGGGATACGCCTCGGTTCTAAGATGCGGATCGATTGAAGGGCAGTTGATTTGCGGGGCTTTCGCTGTCTCATCCCCATAATTACTAATGACTACCGCATTTCCCTCGCTTCCACCTCCACTCAAAATGATTTCCTCGCTCCACTTGTCGCCTCGGCGCAGGTATATGCGATCACCAGGCTGCAGTCGCAGGTTCTTTAGATGCTGGAAGGATTGCCAGGGACGCTCCGGACTTCGACCGTCATTGGCATCGGAGCCCTGCTCGGAGCTAAGATAAAACGATCGTAGTGCAGGACCAACATTCGCCGAATACACTGGAAATTCAGGCATCTCAGGCACCAATGCGAGGCTTGTCGCGGTCGTAATAGGGCACATGATCATAAGTGGGAGTAGAATTGCGCAGACCTTTATTGGGAAGAGAGTTGGCTGATTTTTCATCGTGCTGCTAGGAATTTGCTTTGTGCGGGAGGCCCCTGAAACAGCCCTTGGACCGGACCGGAGGCGGGGGAAAAAGGGGGTGTTCATGGAGTTGAGGATGGTGTGGACTTTCACGCTCATTTCCTTACCGACGGCAATCATGCTGGCGGCGAGAATCTCTGCGTCCTTGCGGGTTTTCATGAAGACTCCGCTGCCGAATTTAACATCCAGCACCAACCGGTCGAGCGAATCAGCCATTTTTTTGGACATGATGGAAGCGGTGATGAGTGGGATCGAGGGCACGGTGCCGGTAACGTCACGCAGGGCGTAGAGTTTTTTATCGGCCGGGCAGAAGCGGTCCGTCTGCCCCATCATCACCACGCCGATCCGTTCCAACTGGGCGGCCGCCTCGGCGAGCGAGATATGGACATTGAATCCCGGGATCGATTCCAGTTTGTCGAGCGTGCCTCCCGTGATGCCGAGACCGCGCCCGGACACCATCGGCACCCAACAACCGGTGCAGGCCACGAGTGGGGCCAGAATGAGCGATGTTTTGTCTCCAATGCCGCCTGTGGAATGCTTGTCAACGACGAACGGACACGACGAACGGATGTCGCAGCATTCCTTTGTAAATGATGCCTTTGGTGCAAATGGTGGTGTCCTTTTCATGATTAATTTTCGCCCGGGCTCCACTCTTCGGAGAAAGCCGTTGCAACAATGCCTCATCGGAACGCCTCGCATTCCCGCTCCGGAAAGAACTATTCAATCTTTCCTGAGGCGGAAGAAATCGGCGGGGGAGGGAGGATTTCCAGCAGTGCCGGGATCTGGAACCGAGTTGAAATTTCCGCTACCATTGCCATCCAGGATGACTTGGCCGATGACTTGCCATGGGTCGGATTTTCCGAGATCGGTCGAAGCTTCAAGGAAGACGGTGCTGCCGGGCGGGCCGGAGACATTCGCTGAAAATGCCGCTCCGGTGCCGACTCTTGCCGGAGTGATGACCGGGATCGACGTCAGCGCCAACTCCGGTGAAGTCGCGGTGGTCACCACGGCCCGCAATGGGATCTGATAGGGATTTTCATCGGGATCGCTGCTGCTGATTTCCATGATACCTGCATAGGTACCTGGAGCTGTGCCATTGAAACGGATCGCGGGCAGAGCGTGATTGCCGAAAAATCCGATGGTGATAGGGAACGGCGGGGCGGAGACAAATGAGAAGCCGACCGGCAGGCTTGCTCCTGTGATGGTTAACGATTCACTACCCAGGTTGAACAGGGTGATTCCGCGTTCGCTCGGACCCGGAGTGGTGAAAACAAGCGGCTCCGCCTGATTGTGGAGAATCACGCCCTCAGCGGAGGACCCGGAATCAAATTCGCCAGCCAACTCCGATCGAACCGCCATCAGGTCCGATACATCGCCAATCCGGCTGGTTACCAGGAAACTGAATGGGCTTTCGTCCGGATCATTGGAGAGAATCCTGACCCAGCCTTTGAGGAACGAGGGGCTGGGGCCATTGGCCTGGATGCGGAGGTTCACCGAGCCGGAGTTTTCGTCAAGGACGAGGGGAAACACCGGAGGATCCTGAATTTGAAAACCGGGAGGAAGTTCGATGGAGGAAATGGTCAATGGCGGGCCGTTGTGATCGAGGTTCAACGACAGTCCATCAAAACTGCCGGTGCCGGAAGAAACTCCGAATCGCCGCGTGCCGCTGGCAAAGTCGAAGGCCTCCACGCTGAATTGATTGACGATGATGTCTGGCGCTTCGACTTCGCCGCTCAGGTTCAATTCGAAGAGTGGCATTAGCGGGTCACTCGTCCCGATCTCCATGATCCCGTTGAAAATGCCGAAGGCATTGGCCAGGAAACGAACGGTGAACGTCGCCGAGCCGGATGGCGCAATCACCATTGGAAGGACCGGCGGGCTGACCAGCGCGTATCCCGCTGGCAGTGTGATCGGGCCGATGGTCGCAGGGCTTGCTCCACGGTTGAAGACCGTGATTTGGTGATCCTGCGGATTGCCCAGGGTGGAAGCGAAGGTGAAGCCGTCTTGTCCATCCCTCAACTCGGTCCCGGAACTGTCTGCGCCATCGAAAACTCCGACGATTCCACTGTGGATCCAGGCATCCAGATTGGTCTGGCCGGTCGCGCCATCCTTGTCGGTGGCGGAAATGACAATCTGGCGCGAGACGCCGGGCTGGCCGAACGTGTGCGAAAAACCGCGCTCTGCCGATTGGCCGGCGGCGCTGGTTTCCACCGTGCCATCGCCCCAATCGATCACCCAGGTGAAACCGGCTGCGGTATCGGGCGCGGAATCGACTGCGGTGAGCGTGAAGGAAGTCTGCACGCCTGCCGCAAACGAGGTCGGCAGCAATCCCGAGATCTCAGGAGCCGCGTTGCTGATCGGGATCTGCCCGGAAAAATCCGCGCTGGATCGTGAATCAGTGATTCGCACCCGCGCTGAAAACGAGCCGGGCCCATCCACACCGGCCAGGGTGAGGGTTTGGCCGCTGGCATCGTCATACGCGCCATCGCCATCCAGGTCCCACGCGTAGCTCACCGGCCCGAAATTGAAGCCGAATGCAAAAGCCGAAACCTGGGGATTCGGCGATTCGAAAATCTGGCTGCTGAAGCCCTGGAAAACAATCGAGTCCTCCCGCACCGCACCGAACAAATCGAGCGCGAACGCACCCTCGTCATGGTCGTTGTTATGGATGATCAGGGTGCCATTGAAATTTCCGGATGCGGTGGCGGCGAGACGAACTCCGATGTCACGGAGCGCATTCTTTGCCAGGTTGATGGGAAAGGTCGGCACCGGACTGAGGACAAACCCGTCGGGCAGGGTGATTCCGGTGATCGTTAGGGTGGGAACGGACAGATTGGTGATGCGGAGGTTGCGGCCGACGGGTTGGCCGAAGGTCGCGGTCCCAAAGTCCAGCGAGCCGCCGCTTTGGACCACGTCGCCAAAGTTGGCCGCTACTTGGATTTCCGGGATGTTGTGCAGCGCGGAAATCGGGAAGTTGAACTCGCTCTCATCGTCGTCATCGTTGAACAGGGTCACGATGCCCCCATAGGAACCGGCGGCCGGACCACTGGTGCTGATGATCACGCTTACCGAGTTGCCGACAGTGAGGGTTCTCGGCAGAGTAACGGGGAACGAACCGCTCGAAGCCGTGACCGTGAATCCGGCCGGAATGCTGAGCGATGACAACGTGAGCGGATCGGGGCCATCGTTGGTAACCAGGAAGGTAGCAGCGGAACTGACCGCAGAGCCCGCTTGGAAAACCACCGGCTCCGCCTGGCCGTCGGTCACCGCTCCAAACGGCCCCGTCACCCGGATTTCCCGTGCCAACGGCACTTGCGCGGTGAGTGGAATCCCGACTTCGCGCGGATCATCGTCGGATGAAAACACCCGCAATGTTCCGGCATAGGTGCCGCCTCCGCCCGTCTGCACCGCGAGGTTGAAAGTCAGCGTCGCGCCGGGAGCCAGGACAGCCGGAAGTGCCGGAAGACCGGACACTGCATAAGAACCAAGCGCACCCACCCGGTGAATCGTCAGGGGATCGACTCCGGTGTTCTTGAGCGTAATCGGCCGCGAGCTGGTCGCGTTTCCAGCCAAGGTGCCGAAATTGACGGGAACCGCCTGGTTATGGATCAATGCCGGGTCCGTGTCCGCCGCACCATCAAACAGGGCGATCTGTCCGCTTCCCGGAGCGGCAACTTCCGGCACGAACGTGAGTCCGGCCAGAGGCAGGCTGGTGGAACCTACCAGCGTCAGCGCACCGGTGGCCATGTTCACCTGGAACAACCTCGATCCGATACACGTGTCATCTCCGCGGCAGGCATCGGCGAGCCACGCCTGGTCGGTAAGCGGGTGGAAAGCCAGGCCCGCGACCACTCCGATGTCCGTATCGAGAACCGTCGTCTGGAGAATGGTCCCGCTGATCGGATCGATCCGCAGCAGATGGGGCGGATCGGCGGTGCGGCTGTTAGGATTCACGACGTAAAGATCGCCAACCGCGTTGAACGCGATGCACGAATAGTCATTGGTGGCAGCCAGGGCGAACGAGCGGACAAATTTTTTGGTGACCGAGTTCCAGACATGGACGGAGCCGCCGGACCGCAGCGAGAAGACGAGCCCCGTGCTTTTCTGAACGGCCACATCGCCTTCCGGCACCGAGTCAAAGTTGCCAAGGCCCACTAAGTAAAAGTTGTCGATGGTCCCGGAGAAGCGGTTCACCTCGACCAAGCGGCTTGAATAGAAGCTGGCATGGGTCGTGGCGGCATAGAGCTTGTCGCCGATCTCATCATAGGCGATGCCCATCAGAAGTTTGTCTCCGGTTCCTGTGTAGGGCGTGGCGAGTCCGGTGCTCATGTTGACCACGCACAGGCTCTCATTTGGTTGCTGGTCCCAGGTGCTGCCAAGAAGCAGATAGCTGGGGTCTGCATGCAGCGGGTTGGCATGCAAACCCAGAATTGCGATGGCGGCGACCCGGCAAAAACAACGCTTCGAGCGCGGCATGGTAAATCGAAAGAGGTTCATCAGATTGGGGAGGGGTGGAGCGGATTCCCAGTTTTCTTCTAGCGGAAATCCCGCTGGGTGAAAGCCCTATATTTGAGGATCCAAGCCTGAGGAAGAGATGGCTGGGCTGCTAGGCATCCGGGCCGATGCGTTCCTCACGGTGTAGGCTGAAAAATCCCCTTGCGGGCAAACTTTAGGTCGCTGTTGGTGTTGTCGAAATACGAGATCGCAGGCTGGCCATCGGGGCCGAAGGCCAATGATGTGTATAGTCCGACAGATCCGGTGCTATCGATGGTGGTGAGACTCCAAACGCTGCCATTGAAGCGGGCAAACTTTAGGTCGCCAAAGAATACGTCTCTATAAGTGATAGCAGGCTGGCCATCGGGCCCGAACGCCAGTGATGTGTAATCTCCGACAGCTCCAGTGCTATCGACGGTAGTCGCTGTCCAAATGTTGCCATTGAAGCGAGCAAATTTTAGGTCGCCGTTGGTGTTGTCTAAATAGGAGATCGCAGGCTGGCCATCTAGGCCGAAGGCTAATGACGTATGTGGTCCAACGTCTCCCGCGCTATCTACGGTAGTGACGTGCCATGGTAGAGCAAGCCCAGTTGCAGAGATGGCCGAGGATAGTCCCGGTGTTGAGTGTATTGCCGCGCCGACCGTAGGCGAAGGTCACAATGTAGCCTTCGCCTTTGGGTTCGATGGCGGCGTTGTATTCCTTGTCGGATGATAGCTGCCGTCTTTTTCCGGCGAGGGATCGACGGCGATGTCATACGGGCCTTTGAGCTGGATGATGTAGGGAGCCCGCCGGGTGACGCCGGCATAGCCGCGACAATGGAAGTCGGGCTGGAGTTTGAGTCCGAGTTCGACGCAGGCGTCTTGCAGGGCATCGAGATCCCGGATCTGGGTCTGGATGGTGGTGAAGTGGGACATTGGTTTTGTTAGATCGTGGATGGTTGATTGTGGATGGTGGATTGAAGAGGAGACGCAAGACACAAGACTTGAAGACACAAGAGCCGTTGGGGGAGCGGATGCCCCGGGCCAACGGCTCTTCTCTTGCGTCTTGGGTCTTGCAGTCTTGCGTCTCTCGGTGGTGTCAGGTGGGGGAAGTGGCTTCAGAGGTGGTGGGATGAGTGATGGGAGTAGTTTTGGTGGGAGTGGTTGAAAAATCAGGCTGGTGAGGGCGAAGTCGGCTTGTTGGGAGTGGATAATGACGTCTTGGGTAGGAAAGGTTCGTGTCAGTCAACGAGCACGAAAAAGCCCGCCGGGTGTGGACCAGGCGGGCGCTGTGAGATAGCCGTGGGAGATGGCTTGCGTCAGCGGTCGATCATTGCCATTTTCAGGCATGCCAATGACTCTTGAAGTGCCTGATGACATCCAGGCGGCGATGCGTGTTCCTTTTCCGGAACGGCAAAGCCGACTACTGGTCGAATTTGCCTGTGCCTTGTATCAGCGTGAAATCCTCACGTTCGGCAAAGCTGCGGAGTTGTCGCGGCTGAGCCAGTTTGGCTTCGGCCAAGCGCTGACGCAGCGTGGCATCGCCAGGCACTACACGGACGCAGACATCGCCGAAGATCTGGCTTATGCGGGTCGTCAGTAATGCATCGCCGGTCAGCAATAACAGGATCATCAGGATGACGGGAAAGCGCATCAGGCCGCCCTCCTCTCCTGATAGCTCCCCGGCAGCCACGCGATGCATTCGTTTTTATACTGGCACCACGAGCAGTGCATCCCGGGCTGCGGATGGTGGCGGTTGTTGGCGATGCCTTCGACGGCGGTTTCCAATAATGACACCACCCGGCGTTTGCGGTGGGCGTCGGCCGGCGGGGATGAAACCCGGATGACCAGTGGTGTCTTGGTTTTCACCAGGAACACCAGGTCGAGTGAGGGCGGACTTTCGCCCGTCGCCACTTCCAGCAGCAGCTGATAACTGACGAGCTGGATTTCATGATCGAAGGCGGCGTTGGCCGGATCGGGTTTGGCGGCGGCGGATTTGAAATCCACCGGCGTGAAGTTGCCTTCGACCAGATCCATGGCCCCGGTGAGGGGCACGGACAGGCCGGGGATTTCTTCTTTGAGCAGGACTTCTACGGCGCGCGGTTTTTCCTTCATCGCTTCCGGGGAATCGAGGTAGGCGGCCACCACGCGCAGGCCGTCGAGGCGGCATTTCTCACGCTCGGTCTCGTCGTCGAAGTTCACCGGGCCTTCCTCGCGTTCGAGGCTGATGAAGGCCACGTCATAGGCGGCGGCGATGGTTTCCGGCGAGTCGTCCCCTCCCCTCCACCGTGCGAGGTGGAAGGCTTGCAGGGCGGCATGCACCGCCTTGCCAAGGTGGAGGGCGGGCGGTGTTTTCTTCCGGATGCAGGCGACCCGCTCGAAGTAGAACTTCAGGCTGCATGACAGATATGCTTTCGCCGCCGACGGGCTGATGTGCTGGGGCAGGGTTTGCGCGTGGGGTTTGAGCCCGGTGGTGAAGCGCGCGTCCTCAAAGCTGGCGATCATGCGGCGTCCCTCCCTCGCTGGTTGCCGCGGGTCCCGTTGTAAGCGGAGCCGTTGCGGCGGTTGTTGTTGCCGGACGACCGACTACTACTTCCACCGTAGGTGTCGAGCAGCTCGTCGATGAGGCCCGAGGCTTCCACCTTGTTGAGTTGGCGGACGCCTTTGGCGAATCTTTCGACGGCGAGGGCTTCGACGTCGGCTTTGTCGAGCTGGTGTTCTTCGACGAGTTTCAGGATGAGATCCTTCTGCTTGTCGCTGCATTTCCAGGCCGGGCCGCGTTGCCAATTGGCAACTTTGGTGACGTTGTCGGGAGCGCCATCGGCACCATGCGGCTGGACGGATTCGGATGCGTCCATGCCGTAGTCGCCCGGGGGGACGAAGCCGGTTTGGAGCATCTGTCCGTCCACGGTGGATTGAAGACGTTGATAGAGGCGCTCGGATTCGGCGGCGACATCGTCGGTGGTCACCAGCTCCGTTTCTACGGAAACGGAAAACTGGTGGGACGAGTAGCCGGGCAGGCCGAGGCGTTTGGAATAATTGACGATGAGTTTGATGGCCATGATGGTAATTGGTTGGGGGCTGGTTGTTGGGGGTTGGGGTGGGTTGATGGATTGGGGGTTGATGGTTTCAGTGGAACGCCGGCCGGAAACCCGGCCAGGAAATCCACTTGGGCGGCTTGGTTTCGATGGTGAACTCGATGCGGCGGAAGGCGGTGAGCGGGACCGGTCCGGCCACCGCCCTCCAGTCCGCCGGGTCGGCTCCCATTTCGATGCCCGCCGCGAGCAAGCGTTGGTGGACGTCCTCCGGGATGCACAGGGCGTCCCGGAATTCGGACGGGCCGAGCAGGCACACGCGGGCGTGATCGATCTCGATCCTCACCAGGCAGCCGCACAGTCCGATGAGTTCGGCGAGGCTGGCCTGGCGGCGGACACCGTTTTCCACGACGCCCTTGGTGGCACTCGGTTCCCAGACGGGTGCCGAGGACAACCAAACGGCCGGGATTTCCGGCGGGGTGACATGCGCGGTAGCCGGAAGGATCGCCCGGCTGGCGATGATCCGCAGGAAGCGGTCACCGGTGGTGTAGTGATAGATCGGAGGAGGCATCGGGTGCGTTGGTTGGAAATGAAAAGGCCCGGCGTGATTGCCGGGCCTTCGGGGTTGGGGTGGATGGTGCAAGTCCGCTCAGGCGGCGTCGGGATCGCGGCTGGTGCGGTAGGGAACGACATCCTCGCCCACGCTGGGAACGGCGACGAGAATGGGAACATCCGCCAGTGCGTCACGAAGCAGTTCGTCGGCAAGGCGGGTCATCGTCATCAAGGCGGGCAAGGTGGCGGACGTGCTTTTGCGAAAAGCCGAGCGCCTGCGGACGAATCCCGACCAACCGCTCAAGCTGCTGATTTCCGGCGCTCCCGGCATCGGCAAGACGAGTTTGGTGAACATGATCGCCCGCACGCTCGCCAGCCACCCCGTCGCCATCGAGGACGTGAACGGCAAGGAAGTGGGACTTGAAATCGCCCGTGAATGGACGCGCTCACTCGCCTACAGATCGCTCTTCGGATCGTGGTCGGTAAAAGTCGTCAATGAACTCGACCGAATCGAGGAGCAAACCGGTTGGCGTCCGCAGGATGCGTGCTTCGCGCCCAAAGGTTGGTGGAATCCACCGGCAATCAAAGAGCATCTGCTCAAAAAGGACGTGTTCCCGATCCACGGCGAAGATGCCCGCCACCTCGCGATTGAGAGCAACCCACGGACCCGTGAGATGTATGCCCGGTTCGCCATCCCGTGCTACTGGGTGACGGAAGAAGGCACCTGCCTGACCGAAGGAATGCGCATCGTTAAACGGTTGCCGCCATAGGCACCTGCAGGTGATGGTGTTATTCATCCTCTGATCTGCCGCCGCTGTCACGCCCTACATTTCATGATTCCCGTGCTGCGTCGTTCAGGTTCGTCACCAACACGGTCAGGAGGAGGGCGATCGATAAGACGGAATTAACCATAGTCAGAGGTCATAAGATTTTTTTCATGGGTGTTATCAAATGCCGTTTCAAGCAACGAGAGATACGGCCAGCGTTCCCCCAGTGGGAATAGTCACACCGTTTTCCCATGAAACCGTGGCGCGGTTTCCTTCCACTGCAACAGTCGCCGGGATGGCAAGGCGGTCCAGCGATACTGAGACTTGGGGTTTTCCTGTCAGGACTTCCGGGAGCTCAAGGGAAAGCGATTTAAGCAGAAGCCTGCCCCACTTTATCTCCAGCGCGGCATCAAGCTTGGCTCCCGCGGTTTTCTGGGAGAATAATCCCCAGCCTTCGGCAGCAGTGAAGGCAGCTTTAAAATTCTCCGGCGTGAGGCGCGGCGCGAAGCCGATATGTTGATTCGGGCCGTCGTATTCGAATCCGCAGGCTGCGGTGAAAACGCCGTAGCTGGCCATCGCGCGGCCGTAATGGTCGCCGCATTCGACTTCATTCCACGGATTGCGGCGTGAGGCGTCATAGCGGTCGTGGATCATGCGTGCGACGGCCAGCCCCTTTTCGATCAGATCGCCGCCTTCCCAAATCATGTGCGAGGCGACCTGGTATTCGAAGCCGCTCATGCACTCGTTGAAATAGAACGCGTGGAAGCCGTCGCCGACCGGTTGCGGGTGCTCCGGGTCCGGGAAGGTGCACATGACGAGTCCGCCCTCACCGGGCATGGCAAACCAGCGTCCGCCGGGGATCGGCGAGCCTTTGCGGAACGGACCTACGTCGGGAGTGAAATTGTAGAGCCACAGTGATTCGAGCGCCCTGCGGGTTTGGTCTTGAGGCAATACGCGCGGCTGCCCGACCTGATAGGCCCAGCTCTGGCCAAACACCTGATCGATCTGGCAGCCGAATCCGGAGCCGAGTTTTTCGAGATGTTCCGGCGGCACCCGCTGGATGTAGTATTGCCCCTTGTGAAAGAGGTTCTCCGAAATCCGCTTCGCACCCATTTCGGCGATGGCGTTCCACTGCCTGGCGTTGGCGTCATCGCCCATTTCCAATGCCATTTTTCCGCCGGCTTGCAGGGCGGCCACATAGAGCGAACTGATCCACGGAATATGTCCGAACCAGTCGGCATCGAGCGTGTTCGGCTGTGCTCCCTCGATCACGCCGTCGTGATTGCCGTCCTGTGCGAGGAGCCAGCCCATGGCCTTTTTGATTTTCGGGTAATTCCGTTCGAGAAACGACTTGTCCGGTGACATCTGATGCTCGCGCAAGGTGCGCAGGATGGTGCCCGCATGACCATCGGTGGCTGGCGCGGGACCTGCCGTCTCGGCGCGCATGGTGATCATGCCGCTGTCCTCCTGGAACCCGATGCCGAAATCCACCCTTTCGCGCAGATCGCGTTCGATCTCCGGGAACAGGCGGCCAATCGCCTGGGCGTAGTGCCAGACATGGGTGCAGGTGCCGTGGCAGCAGTAAATGCCTTCCCAGAACCAATACCGGCCGTTGTCGAAACGGTGACAGGTCACACTGGCGAGCGTGGAAATGTTGAGCAAAGTGCGATCCAACAACCAGAACGGCAACGTCGAGTCATACCATGTCGCACGCCAGAGATGGGTGTCTCCCGAGAGACGTGGAAAATTCGTCGCAACATACTCCACCACCGCCGATGCATCAGCGAAACGTTTCGCATAGTAACGTTTGAGTTTCGCGATGTCCTGAATGCGCGTCCAGCCATCCTGCATGGTGATCGCGTAATCCACTTTCGGGAAATGCCAGGCGATGACGAAGGAGACCTTGCGCTCCGCCCCGGGGGCGAGTTGGAAACGCGTGCCAACTCCGCCGGTCAGGCGTTTGGAAAGCGACACTTCCACCGGTTCCGCCTTGTCTTTGAGCGACTGGAACAAGGAGGCTGCCCCGGCATCACCGGAGAGCTGCGCCGCCGCGAGGGCGTTCGTTTCGCCCAGGATCGCAAGCGCCATCGTCCCGAAGTCCGCAGCCTGTCCGACGGGCAAGCGCACGCCGGGGTCGTCGGTGAACACGATGCGGTCCACGCCGATGTTCCCCCATGAGCCGGTGTGCTGGTCGAGGATTTCCAGCCGTGCCTCGCGTCCCTCGAACTCCTGCACATCCCACAAATCCTCGCGCAGCACATTGCTGTTATGGCCGGTGGCAAGGCGCACGGGGCGGCCATCCACCACCATGCGCAATGCCAGTTGATCGGGAAAGCCGCCGCCGGCGATGAGAAACCGGATGTAGCGGTGCTCCACCCGGAAGGGCTTGCTGATCAGCTTGCCGGTCGCGGCATCCCGCGCTTCAGGTCCATCTCCGGGAGCGGAGGCATGACTCTGGACCATGCCCTTGCCATGGATGTTCATCGCCGCGGGACCCTGATAGGCCGGAATCGTGTCGATGCGCGCCGGAGCATTGCCAAAGGCCGCGCCCTCGCGGGTCCATTCACCATAATTTTCATCCTCGAAATCCGCAAAGATGAGATCCGCGCGGCGGGGTTCGGCAGAAGCGCTGTCATCATCCCGTGCCGAAGATGATACGAACAGCATCCCATCCCGGCGGAGAACCTCATTCTTGCGCAGGCCGAACGCGCCCTTCGAAAAGCGGCCCACCGCGTTTTCCAGCCAGCCGCCGAGTTCCACTTCCACAGCCGTTCCGGACGGATTGCGCACGGTGAATTCCATGATCGTGGCAGGAAGCCCGGAGTCCTCGGCATTGAGTGGGACAAAAGGCGAATAGGCTTCCAACACCACCTCGACCGGAAAATCCTTGGCACGGTAGGTCACCGTGCCGATCGGATATTGTCCCGTGAAGGTCACGTCCGGGAATCCCACCCGGTCGAGCGCGCGGATCTGGCCGTTGGCCTTGATGGCGAAGCCTTGTTCGATCGGTGAAATCGCGGGCAGTGGTTGCTCGTAATGAGCGGCGGAAATCTGCGATGGCGGCGGCGCGTTGAACACGTCCCAGTGCCAGAGCCGCCCGTCGCCGCCGAGATAAAGCTGGCCCGTGCAGAATCCACCCACCGGCATGCCGATGAAATCCAGATCCTTGCCGGAATACACGGTGGCTTT
>CANLKN010000026.1 GCA_947491475.1 Akkermansiaceae bacterium
GATGCCATCTGTCGCGATATGTCGCCAAAAAAACCGCTTCAAGCCATACGCCGCAGGCAAATCCACGCGTTTTCACACCGGACCAAGCTATCAAATCGTCTTCCAGCCCGCGTCGCGGCCGATTCTAACAGCGGCACTGCAAACACAAAGCGCATCAGCCGTCGCTGAAGATATGGCCGTCAAGTAAGGGCGCGTCATTCGTCGCTCCGGGCTTGTTCAACCAAAGGGCGCAGACGAAGGCTTCGTTCCTCAGCCTTCGCGGCACCCTTTATTGTTCGGTGGTTGTTTTTATGAAGTCGATATGGTCTACCTCCAACGGCTTGATCGCGCGATTCACGGCCTGTCGAAAATCGGTAAAAGTTCTGCGCTTGGACTCGATGGTCGACAAGCTGTCCCATGTTCCCCAAGGAGGTAAATCATCGGAACTTACGCCTACGACAAGTCTTCTGCCCTTCGCGCCGGTAAAGCCAAGCGGTCTTGAATGCGATGAAAATCCACCGGCGAGGAAAGACCACTGATTGACGAGTCGTTGCATGGCTTGTGACAGTGCTTCATTCTCGGGTCTGGCCTTGGATGAATAATCCCATGAGCGATACATTGGACCTCCCAAAGGCCCAACTTCGTAGGTTGTTAGCTCTTCAGTGCAGTAATAATCCTCAACAGAGACGGATTGGACAATCTCATCACAAAAGGCATTCTTTGCCCAAAGCACGGTGTCCTCCCATCGCCGCATCTTCTCTGCGTCATTGCTATAAACCCATCCATTGAGAATCAGAGGAACTGGAGGCTTTGGCAGATCAGGGCGAGATTGGGATACCGCGGACAGACGCTGATAAACGTCGTTCCAGGGAAGTGGGTTTGGACAAACGCGTTTCATTTCTTCACCGAACGTCAAAGAGCACGCGACCCCACTAGCGGGGGCGGGTGTTGAGACGGGGGTTGAGGTTCATGTTACGGGTGATGTGGCCGACAAGGCGGCTAGTGGGGGTCGCTGTGTCTCGTCTTGTTCGCATTTCTTTTTCGGCGTGGTGCTTGAGCGTCTCCAAATATGACGATGGCATCTGTAGTTCAGTATAGGTTATTCGCAAAATATTGAACAATTGCAACGATCAACATGATGATTAGATAAACGATAAAAATGCCAAGTGCGATCACCGCTAGAACAATCGCAATGCACAAAACGATCGCCGCAAGTGGAAGCAAGAGGCAAATCCCGAGAAATCCCGAAATCACGGAAAGAAACCACACCAGAGAGAATGTTGCAGCCCCAGTGACACCCAACCAACCCAACCAGAAAAGAAGTGCTCCAGCCGCAGAAACTAGCAATAAAGTAACGACAATTTTTCCGAAGCTATCCGGTTCACCACTGCCTGACCCACTGCTGTAAGAGTTGTAGGAATCATCATAGTCTGAACTCGTGCGCGTGAGTGAATCTCTGACTTCATTCTTCGCCTTCTGCTTCAGTTCGTTCTTTGCTTCATAATAGCCTTCATTCCTTGCCTTCTTCTCGCTGGGAGAAAGATTCTCAAGAAAGCCCTCTGGTTTGGACTTTTGAGCCTCCGCCCTCAAGCGCCCCGCTCGGTATTGTTCCTTGAACTTCTCTTCGTTCATCTTTTCTTAGATTTCTCTTGCGAACAGTTTTGTTGAACGAACACGTTTGTTTAACCCTTGTTATACGAACCGGTTGTTGAACAAGGGGCAAGTACAACCCGGAAGTGCGTTTTTCTGCGCTGTCCGTTCATAAACGGAGCTTTTAGACCACTTTGAACCGCCTGCCAAGCCTAAGATTCAGAATAGGAGCCTTTTGGTCTGACGGAAAATCTGGTTCAGGCCAGGTCGAGCGGACTGGGAGCACCAGCGCCAGGTCTTTGAAGAACGTGGAGGTAGATCATGGTGGTTTCGACGCTGGAATGTCCGAGAAGGTCCTGGACGGTGCGGATGTCGATTCCGCTTTGGAGAAGATGGGTGGCGAAGGAATGGCGCATGCAGTGCGATGTGGCCGGCTTCGGGATGGCTGCCTTTCTCACAGCATTCTTGAACTTAAATTAAAAGAGCCAGTAATAATAGAGAAGTGCTTGCGTGGCTGCCAGATTCATGAGGTTTCACTCCGCGTTTTGTTGAAATGCGACACCATTTTGATGGCCATTCCGGATGCCACCTCCTGAAACCGCCCGTTCCCGCATCGCATTCCAAGATCATTCTTGTGACTTGCCGCGAGTGGGAACGCCGCCTAGGTTGGCTGCCATGCTGCGGGCAAACCCGCATGTGACGACTCAATTTTCCCATCCCATGAGTTCGAAGAAGACCACCCCCAGCTACGATCACGACAAGGTGCACAAGGCGTCCAAGGAATTTTCCGCCTAGGCGCGGATGCCGTCAGATGCTGTCAAAAAAGAGCAGAAATGGCCCAAGTTCCGTGGGCTTGTGGCAGGGCTGCCCGAAGGTTAAAATCATCAGCATGCGGAAATGGTGTTTGCTGCTCATCCTGCCTGCGGCCCTTGCCGGCGGCTTTGCGTGGTGGTTTCGCGCACCGTTATTGGCATGGTATCGCAGCGCCGGCGGAACGGTGGAAATGGGCGTTCGCAAATCCCCGCAGCCGGATCCACAGACCTATGCGGTGCTGGTTTCCGAGCTTAAACGCTGGCGGGATGAACTTGCCGCCCGCCACCAACGCGCACGCAGCGACAGCGAACGCGCCGCCGTCGAGCGCGACGCCCGCGTGATCCTCGAACTGGCGTTGCCGGAAATGATGCGCTGCTGGCTGGGCACTCCCTATGATTTCAACGGAACCGCCACCAAGCCTGGCGATGGCCGGATCGCCTGCGGTTATTATGTGGCCACCGTGCTGATGGATGCGGGCTTCCGCGTGGACCGCTATCAACTCGCCAAGCAGCCATCCGAAAACATTCTGCGCTCGTTTCTTGAAAAGGACGCCTGCCGCCTGACGGTCGGCAAACCTTATGATGCCTTCGCCGCCGATCTCAGCCAGTCGGAGCCCGGCATCTATCTGATCGGGTTGGATACCCATGTGGCCTTTGCCATACCGGAAGGCGGCGGGGCTTTCCGCTTCATCCACGCCTCCGGCTCGCGGCCTTGGAGCGTGGTGGACGAGGACCGTAACGAGGCGCTCGTCCTGCAACGCTCAAACTGGCGGATGCTCGGCAATCTAACAGCAGATCCCAAGGTGATCCGACGCTGGCTCAAAGCGGAGAAGATCCTTGTGCGGGGTGCGTGACCTCCATCACTTTCCACCTTGATGAATCCTCCGCCCGAATCCCCGACCTTCCGCCAGGCCTTGCTGGTGTGGATCAAGATCGGGTTGTTGAGTTTCGGCGGGCCGGCCGGGCAGATTGCGCTGATGCACCGCGAGTTGGTGGAGAAACGCCGTTGGCTGAGCGAGCACCGGTTTATGCACGCGCTCAACTACTGCATGCTGCTGCCCGGACCGGAGGCGCAGCAACTCGCGGTTTACACCGGATGGCTGTTGCACAAGACACGCGGAGGCATCGTGGCCGGCGCTCTTTTTGTGCTCCCCGGCGCGCTGCTGATGTGGGTGATCAGCTATGTTTATGTGTTTCACGGCAAACTGCCGTGGATCGAGGCGGTGTTCTACGGATTGAAGGCGGCGGTTCTGGCGATCGTGGTCTCCGCGTTGGCACGGATTGGGAAAAAGGTGCTCAAGGAGCCAGCGATGTGGGCGGTCGCGGCGGCTTCTCTAACAGGCATTCTGGTTTTCAAGCTGCCGTTTCCGTTGGTCATGCTCAGCGCGCTGGTGATCGGATTGTTGATGAAGCGGCGGCAGGCTGCAAACATCGGGGAGCAGGTGATTGCGGACGGCGGCGCGGCGGAGAATGCCACACCCACACTGGCGGGCACACTTTTGAAAACCGGGATGTGGCTGGTGGTCTGGCTGTTGCCGCTGGCAATCTGCATGGCATGGCTGGGGCCGCGGCATGTGCTGACTTCCGAGTCGCTGTTTTTCAGCAAGGCCGCGCTGCTCACCTTCGGCGGGGCTTATGCCGTGCTGCCATACGTCGCGCAGCAGGCAGTGGAGACGCACGCTTGGCTCACGCCGGGCCAGATGATGGATGGCCTGGCCCTCGCGGAAACCACACCGGGGCCACTCATTCTGGTGCTGCAATTCGTCGGCTTCCTCGGTGCCTGGAATTCTCCGGGCGATCTTCCGCCGCTGGCCGCCGCCACGCTAGGCGCGCTGCTCACCGTATGGGCGACATTCATTCCGGGTTATCTGTTCATTTTCGCCGGGGCTCCTTTCATCGAGAGGACGCGCCATAACCCGCGTTTGGAACGTGTCTTGTCCACGGTGACGGCGGCAGTGGTCGGCGTGATCGCCAACCTCGCGTTGTGGTTTGGCTGGAACGTGACAAGAACCGTATCCGGTGGATTTGACCCCGTGCCGCTAGTCTTCGCCGTGGTTTTCCTCTATCTATTACAGAAGAAAAAATGCGGCGTGATCACCATTGTCGGACTCGGCGCATTGGCCGGTCTGGTCTGCGCGCCTGGACAAGGGATGACACAAGTATTCTACGCATTGGATGCCAAGGTCGATCTTCACCAACCGCCGCCGGGTTGTTGGCACCGGCGCACGGGAATGGGATCCTTGGCAGGCGCCTCGCACCGGTCGCTTGGCATGGCCCTGCCGCTGCTCGGTGTGGCCTTGTTTTGGAATGGCATCGTTTCCGTATTCGTTCTGCTTGCGGTTTCCTCGACGCTTCACTTGCTCAATGTTCCCATGCCCGAATGGTTTCCGGCACCCCGCATGAACGACGAGGCGATGGGCACGGGAATGACGATCTTCCTCTGGATCTTCCTCACACCGTTCATCGTCATTGGTCTCGGAATGATCGGAGGGTTTCTGTCCTGTCTGGCAGGCAAGACGGAAGTGAGCGTGGATCGTGGTGTGGTCCGCATCGCCACGGGCATTGGTCCGGTCCGCTGGAACCGGAGGTTTCAAGCCTGGGACTTGATGGAGATCCGGATGGAGGAAACCAGGCGCAACGGCAATAATGGGGCGCAGAAGAAGGAAATCATCGCGGAGTTGAAAAGCGGGCGACTGGTCAGGTTTGGATCGATGCTCCGGGATGAGAGGCGTCGTTTTCTCGCGGCGGCGGCGGATGAAATCATTCGCGGCCAGGACAGCGTCGCTCCTCTCTATCAGCCGGCGTAGAAGGTCCTTCTGAATCCATCCGGTCATGGGTTCGCACCGGAAATCATGGCGGCCACGCGTTTGACCGCATCCGGATAGAGTTGGTGTTCCGCGACCTGGATGCGGGCATGCAGCGATTCCGCGGTGTCGCCGGGCAGGACGGGCACTCGCTGCTGGAGGATGACCGGGCCGGTATCCATGCCTTCATCGACAAAATGCACGGTGGCGCCGGTTTCCGAAACACCGGCGTCGAGCGCTTGTTTCCATGACTCAAGTCCTGGAAACGCCGGCAGTAGCGCGGGGTGGATGTTGAGAATGCGATTCGGGAACACATCGAGCAGCGGGCGTTTCACCAGGCGCAGAAACCCGGCGAGGCAGACGAGTTCTACGCCTGCTGCCCTGAGTCGGTCTGCGGTTTCCTGCTGGGCCTCCTCGGGAAACTTCGTCTTGAAACCTCGGCAGTCGATGATGCCGGTCGCGATGCCGTGTCGGCGCGCGCGCTCGAGGATGAAGGCGTCCGGATTGTCGGAGAGCACGATGGAAATCCGGGCGTCGAGCGTGCCGGCTTCGATGGCATCGAGAATCGCCTGCATGTTGGATCCTGAACCTGAACCGAGAACGCCGAGCACCATGCGCTTGGTGTAAATCGGCGAGAAGCGGGCGGGAAGCGGAAAGTGTTTCAAATTCACGCTTGGAACTGCGGGCCGCGCAGCCTATCAGAACGCCCATGCACGACGCCCGCATCGACGCCCTTGCCCGCCAACTGGTCCGTTATTCGACTGCACTCAAGAAGGGCGACAAGGTTCTCATCGATCTGCATGATGTGCCGGATTCGATCGGTCTGGCGCTGATCCGTGAGGCGCGGGCCAAGGGTGCGCTGCCGTTTTTGCGGATTCACCAGTCACGCCTGACCCGCGAAATGCTCAAAGGCGCAGATGATGCGCAATACTCGGTGATTTCCAAGCACCTGCTGGCGGAGATGAAGGACATGGATGCCTACATCGCCATCCGCGGCGGCTACAACATCGCCGAGAGCTCGGATGTCCCCGCCGAAAGAATGAAGCTCGCGATGAAGCACATGCGTCCGGTGCTCGACCACCGCGTGCGCAAGACCAAGTGGTGCGTGCTGCGCTGGCCGTCGCCATCGATGGCCCAGCAGGCGACGATGAGCACCGAGGCATTCGAGGATTTTTATTTCAAGGTCTGCCTGCTCGATTACAAGGCGCGGCTGCCCGCAATGAACGCGCTCAAGAAACTCATGGACGCCACGGACCGCGTGGAAATCACCGGCCCCGGCACCAACCTGAAGTTTTCAATCAAGGGCATCCAGTCCATCGCCTGCGGCGGACAATATAACATTCCCGACGGTGAGGTTTTCACCGCGCCGGTGAGGGACTCGGTGGAAGGTTTCATCACTTACAACGCACCGACGATCTATCAGGGAATTCCCTTCGACGGCATCCGCCTGGAGTTTTCCAAGGGAAAAATCGTCAAGGCCGAGGCTGGCACGAAAACCAAACAGCTCAACCGCATCCTAGACAGCGACGCGGGCGCGCGCTACGTCGGTGAGTTCGCGCTGGGCTTCCATCCGGTGATCCGTGAGCCGATGCGCGACATTCTTTTCGACGAGAAAATCGCCGGCTCGTTCCACTTCACTCCCGGACAAGCCTATGAGGATGCCGACAATGGCAACCGCTCGCAAGTCCACTGGGACATGGTAAGCATCCAGCGCAAGGACTACGGCGGCGGCGAGATCCGCTTCGATGGCAAGCTCATCCGCAAGGACGGTGTCTTCCTGCCCAAGTCGCTCGCCAAGCTCAACGGCTGAGGATGCCGGCGGGCAGTGCCCGCATTTCCGGTTGAGCTGCGATCGTGCGTGTGGAAACTTGGGCGAGTCTTATCTATCAACTTCCCCATGGATCATCACTCCACGCTGGCGACACTCGACTGGGTGAAACGCGTGAACTGTTCATGGCTTGTCCGTGGAGGGCTCAGAGAGAATGCCGATGCCTGGCTGGAACTTCTGTCGCTTCTTGATGACGGCCGCATGCTCCCGTCGTGCCACGCCGCACGTGCCATGTGCTACCTGCGTGAGCCGCTCCAAGATCCCAAGCCATGGTTTTACGCCGGACTTTTCAGCCTCGCCACCGCCGAAGAGGCGCGGCGTTTCCTCAGCGTCCACCGAGTCACCAAGGCGATCGTGCCAACGATGGTGGATGATGCTGAAGTCGTGCTTTGGCTTGATCGTGTGGGTTCCGAAACCCGCGAGCTGGTGCAAAAGCTCCGCGAGGGCCTCGCAAGGCTGCCGCGATCATGAAAAACGGCGGTCCCTTCTCAAGGACCGCCGTTTTGAAATGAATTCGGCTGAATCCGCGTTCGGGTGTTAGATACCCTTCTTCACGACGTCCGTGAGGAGGTCGATCACGCGGTTCGAGTAGCCCCACTCGTTGTCATACCAGCTCACGAGCTTGAAGAACGTGGAGTTGAGTTCGATCGAGGAACCAGCATCGAAGATCGAGGAGGCCGGCGAGTGGATGAAGTCGGTGGAAACCACTTCGTCATCGGTGTATTCGAGGATGCCCTTGAGGTAGGTTTCGGAAGCCTTCTTGAGGGCCGCCTTGATCTCGGCAAGCGAGGTTTCCTTGACGGTCTTCACGGTGAGGTCCACGGCGGAGACGGTGGGGGTCGGCACGCGGAAGGCCATGCCGGTGAGCTTGCCTTTCACTTCCGGGCAAACGAGGGCGACAGCCTTCGCGGCACCGGTGGTGGATGGGATGATGTTGATCGCGGCGCTGCGGCCACCTTTCCAATCCTTCTTGGACGGGCCGTCCACGGTCTTCTGCGTGGCGGTGTAGGAGTGAACGGTGGTCATGAGGCCCTCGGCAATGCCGAATCCTTCCTTGAGCAGCACGTGCACGATCGGTGCCAGGCAGTTGGTGGTGCAGCTCGCGTTGGAGATGATGTGGTGTTTCGCGGGATCGTAGTCCTGATCGTTCACGCCCACCACAAAAGTGCCGTCCTCACCCTTGGCAGGCGCGGAAATGATGACCTTCTTGGCACCGGCGGTGATGTGGCCCTTGGCTTTTTCGGCATCGGTGAAGAGGCCGGTGGATTCGATCACGACTTCCACGCCGAGGTCTTTCCAGGGAAGTCCGTCCGGAGTGCGCGCGCTCACGACCTTGATTTCGTGGCCGTTGACGACGATGATGTCGTCTTCCGCGAGATCCGGCGAGGATTTCTTCGAGGAAACCGTGCCGGCGAAGCGGCCTTGGGTGGAGTCGTATTTGAGGAGGTAAGCGAGGTTGTCCGCGGGAACGATGTCACCAACGGCGCAGACGTTGAAGGTGGTTCCGAGGTGGCCTTGCTCGACGAGAGCACGGAAGACAAGGCGGCCGATGCGGCCGAATCCGTTGATGGCGATAGTAGTCATATCAGTATTTGGGGAATGCCAACGCGGCTTTTCCGCCCGGCGGGCGCGGATTGTGCATGGCGGGCCCGGCCCGTCAACACCCTGCCTCGAAAGCGCAGAAAATGCGCGGTTTTCAGCAATCGCTCCCCCGGAAGCGTCCGTTTAGGCGGCGGGCGGGATTTAGAAAAATCGCGTCGCGCTACCGCAGTCTGTGCTTATGCGGCAGCTGAGAAATGGCTCTAAAACCAAGGACAGCGGTGCGGATTTCGCGCGCTTGAATCAAGGGTGGATTGCCGGGGCGGTGTCGCTTAGCATTCGCCTGCCGATGCCCAAAAGCACCCCGCCGGAAAACGACCGCCGCCGCAAGACCGCCTCTCCATCGCGCTGGCCCGGGGCGGTTTCGCTGCTGTTTTTCTGGCCGTTTCATCTGTTCAATCTGCTGACGCGTTCGTTCGGCTTTTTTACGAGGTTTTTCATTCGAGTGCTGGCTTATCCGGTGGTCGCCGGGCTCTATGCGTTGCTGTTTCTCTGGCTGGTCTATGGTTTGCGGGCCAAGCGCCATGATCTCACGCGCATTCATGAGATGCCGGAGCGTTCGATCATCCGTGATCGCCTGGGCGAGGAAATCGGCCGCATCCATGGTGAGAAGCGCTCGGTGGTGCCGTTGCGCCAGGTTTCGGAAAATTTCCGCAAGGCCATCCTCGCCCGCGAGGACGAGCGCTTCTATGCACACGGTGCCGTTGACCCCATCGGCATCGTGCGCGCCTTCACCAAAAACCTCCAAGGCAAGCGCGAGGGAGCGTCCACCATCACCCAGCAACTCGCATCCGACATCTTCCAGCTCAAGCGCGGCGAGAAACGCGGCGACCTTCCACGCCAACTCGACCGCAAGTTTCTCGAAATTGCCATCGCCATGCGGCTTGAGAGCACCTTGGAAAAAGACGAGATTCTCGAAGCCTACATCAACCAGATCAACTGGGGCCGCCAGATCAAAGGCATCGGCGAAGCATCGCGCATCTACTTCGAGAAGCACCCGTCCGAGCTCACTCTCTCGCAATCCGCCCTCCTCGCTGGAATCGTCCGCGGGCCGGATTCCTTCAATCCCTTCAAATCGATGGATGCCGCCACCCGCGAGCGCAACACCACGCTGGAGCGCATGGTCAATGCCGGGGCCATCACCCGGGCCGAGGCGGATGCCGCCAAGCTCGAGCCCATCGAGGTGCGCCCGCGCATCCGGCGTGCTGCCCGCGAGTCCTTCGCCATGGACCTGATCCGCCGCGATTTGGAAATCATCCTTGAAAAACAGGACATCGAGCTCGGCGGCCTGGAAATCATCACCACCATCGACCTGCGCATCCAACAAAAGGGCGAAGAGGCGCTCGATAAGAAACTCAGCCAGGTCGAGCGGCTATCCGGCTACTCTCACCCCACCCGCGCCGCGTGGCAGAGGCTGCCGGAAGAAGCCCGCAAAGAGCCCCGCTACATCCAGGGCGGTGCGGTCGTTATCGAAAACCGCACCGGTGCCGTGCTCGCCGTCATCGGTGGCCGCGATGCCAACGAATCGCGCTTCAACCGCGCCAAAGACGCCAAGCGGCAGCTCGGCTCGATCTTCAAACCCTTTGTTTATCTATCCGCTTTCGACAGGGGCCTGCGCCCGGACACCCTGATCAGCGATGGCCCGATCCAGCCCGGCGAGATCAAGGGCGGCAGCCACTGGCGGCCGCGAAACTCGGATGGCAGATACGGCGGCTACATGCCCGCCTCATACGGACTGATCCGCTCACGCAACACCATGTCGGTGAGAGTGGGCGATCATGCGGGTATCCCACGCGTGGCGGAAGTCGCCAAAGCCGCCGGATTCACCACCCCCATGCCGCAAAACCCCTCGTCCTTCCTCGGCTCATGGGAGGCCTCACCTTGGGAAGTGGCCACGGCCTACACCATTTTCCCCAACGACGGCGTCCGCTACCGGCCCTATCTGATATCGGAAATCCGGGACCGCGATGGCAATGTGCTCTACTCCACCCTGCCGCTCTCCTATCAGGCGGCATCCGGCGGCTCCGCGTGGTCGGTCTCGCGCATTCTCAACGAGGTGGCCACGCGCGGCACCGCTGCTTCGGTGAGAAGACTCGGTTTCGAAAAACCCTGCGGCGCCAAGACCGGCACCACCAATGATTTCAAGGATGCATGGTTTGCCGGATACACCTCCAGCCTTACCTGCGCGGTGTGGATCGGCTTTGATAAACCCAAAAAAACCATCCACGGCGGCTTTGGCTCGGTGCTCTCGCTGCCGGTGTGGGTGGACATCATGAAAACCGCCGACCGCCTTGGCTACAAGGCCGGCAAGCTTCACACCAGGGTCAATCTCGTCAGCATGGACCTCTGCCGCCTTTCGGGAAAACGCGCCACCTCCGGCTGTGCGGAAGCCGGCACCGCCCATACCGCTCAGGTCCCGTCCGATATCGCGCTGCCTGAAAACGATTTCTGCCCGATCCATCCGGCCCGCGCCCGGGCGGTGGTCGAGGAGTCCGCCGCCTCACCACCGCGCGCCCAACCCGTAATGCCACCTGCGCCACCGCGCGCCCTGCCAGTGGAAGAACGCCCGCCTCGGGCCCTGCCGGTGGATTGATATGGCATATCCCGAATTTCAAATTTCAAATCTCCCATCCCCACCCATGTCCACCTGGCGTCCCATCAGTCCTCCGCCGCTCTGGAAGCGTTGTCTTCCCGAGTTTCTGCATGGACCGGTGCGTCTTGGTTTCCAGCTTGGGTTACTGGGCTTGGTCGTTCTAACAGGAATCGGCTTCTTTTATTTCATGCTGGCGATGCGCTTCGATCTCGACGAGGTCGCCAAGCTGCCGTCGGGCACCGTTTTTTACGACCGCAAGGGCGAGGAAATCGTCGTGCCCGGCGGTTCCGGACGCCGTCTGGTAGAGCGCGCGGACATCCCGGACTTTCTGGTGAAATCGTTGCTGGCACGCGAGGACGCGCGCTTTTTCGAGCATCACGGCGTGGATTTCCGCGGTCTCGCCCGTGCCACTGTGAGAAACCTCAAGGATTGGGATTTCACCCAGGGCGCGTCCACGCTGAGCATGCAGCTCGCTCGCAACAGCTTTGAAATCCGCCAGAAATCGCTGCACCGCAAAGCTCTCGAAATCGCTCTCACCCTGCGTGTCGAAAACCGCTACTCGAAGGATGAAATCCTCACCCATTACCTCAACCGCATTTACTTCGGCGCGGGCGCTTATGGCATCGAGCAGGCGGCGCGCACCTACTTCGGCAGGCCGTCCCGAGATCTCACCGACGCCGAGAGCGCGTTGCTCGCCGGCATCATCCGCGGGCCGCACCTTTTCTCGCCGCTGCGCAAGCCGGAGGCGGCGCTCGAACAACGCCGCCAGACACTCGACCGCATGGCGGCCATGGGTTTCATCAACAAGGAGCAACGCGATGCCATCAATGCGCAGCCACTCAAGCTCGTGACCGACGAGCCTACGGGCAACCAAACCACTTACGCCCTCAAAGCCGTGGAGCGCGAACTCGACCGCATTCTCGACGAGAACAAGCTTCCGCCCGGAGGCTTGCAAATCCAGACCACCCTCGATCTTGCCTGGCAGCAGCGGCTTGAAACCGAGCTCAACCACGCGGTAGAGGCGCTGGAGAAGGAGAAAAACTGGCCGCATCCGGTGGCGGCGGATCATGTGCCCGGCGCAGAGACGGCTTACGTGCAATACGGGGCCATCACCACCGAGACCCGCAGCGGTGCGATCCTGGCGCTGATCGGTGGCCGGAATTACAACCACTCCAGCCTGGACCGCACGTTTTCCACGCGGGATCTTGGATCCGCTTTCGAGCCTTTTGTGGCCGCCGCGGCAGCCGAGCGCGGCAAAATCGTGTTGCCCGGCAGGCCGGTGCAAACCGGCCGCCAGATCGGGCCGGCGGAAGTCGAGCGCCTTGCCAAGCGCTGCGGCATCCAAGGGCCGTTTGTGCAAAGCGAAGACTTGTTCCGCGGTGCGGTGGCGGCCACGCCGCGCCAGATGTCCATCGGTCTCGCCACCTTGGGAAACAAGGGCAAGCGCCCGAAACCCTACCTCATCCAGGAAATCAGGGATGCCTCTGGAGCCGTGATTTACACCGCCAAAACCCAGCTCACCCAGGCGCTCAGCCCGCCTGCCGCGCTTGACGCCACCAGCGTGTTGAGCCGCAAGAACAACACCCGCACCTTCACCGGGGCCACCGGTTCCGAACGCGATGCATGGACGCTGCGCCTCGGCCCCAGCGGTGCCACCGCCATCTGGATCGGCTTCGACAAGCCCACCGCCATCGCTCCCGAGCCGCGGCTCAAATCGCTGCTGGACGAGTTTGTCAACCGCCTCGGCAACGGGTGATGGCTTTCTATGGCGTCGGAATCACGAGCTTGCTGCCGAGATAGACGACTTCGTTTTTCATGCCGTTGGCCGCTACGATGGCGCGTGGATCAACGCGGTATTTGCGGGCGATGCCCACCAAGGTATCGCCGCGCACCACGGTGTGGGAACGGGGTGATGCCCCGGCTTGAGTGGCTGACGAGGGCAGCGGTTTTTCGACAGGTGCTGGGCCGGAATCGGCGGGCACGGCTTCCACCAATTCCTCATCCTCGATGACAGGCGCGGGCGATGGTGAAACTGCAATTGTGGAATCTGCGGCAGCGGGCTCTTGCGGCGGGGTTTCCAGGGTTTCCAGCTGTGGCTCGGGCAATGTGGGCGGTGGCTCCGGCGTTGCTTCGGAGACGGGCATTTCATTCACCGCGACCGGTGGCGGCGGCGGAGCAGTCGCGGGCGTGGCTGCTGCTGGAGTGATGATTTTCGGCGGATCGGGCGGCAAAACTTCCGGCGCAAGCCCGGATGAGCCGGTTCTTTTCCATGGTTTGAAAACTAACAAAGCGGCGATGATCGCCAGCGGAACCAGAATGGCTGGTGCGAATTTCGGCCGTCCGTTGACGGAGGATTCCGCAGGTTGCCGGGCGGCTTGCGTTGGCACCACCGCAGGCTGCATGTCGCGCGGCGGCTGGCTTGGCATGGCGTCCGGCGCGGGAGTCGCATGTTGACGCTCATCCGGAGTTTTGGGCAGGCGCAAAGTTTCATGGCAGGAAGGGCAGATCACATCGACATCACTGGAGTCCGCCGCCACACGAAACACCGACCGACAGCCTGGGCAGGTGAATCCGTTCCACACCTTGGTTTTTGGTTTTTCTTCTTCCACTGGCGTCAAGCTGCGGGAGGGAAGGTATGACGGGCAAGTCTGAAGCTGCCGCGCGCCTTACGGGCGGGCAGCTTTCTGCTATGGATTGAGCCGCCGCTGGAGATGCTGCTGCACGGGTTCGGGCAGCGGATTGGATTGGATCCACTGGGTGGCGGCGGCGGGGTCGCGCTCGATCCAGCGGTCGAGTGTGCGGCGATACATCTGCTCCTGCTGGCCGGTGTTTTCGATGCGGGCGATCTGGCTGACGGCGAGGCCGGGATCGTTGCCGAAGGAATGCCAGATGAAATTTCGCACCACATCGTTGGTCACATCGGCCGGGTAGCGGTCCATGAGTGAAATCGCGCGGGGCGGATCGGCGCTGGCCACGCTGGAGACGATGCCGCGCAGGGCATCGCTGCGGATTTCGCCGGCGGGCAATCTGGCGAGCGAGTTCATGGCGGCCTGCTCGTCATTGCGAGCCCAGGTGCTGTAAACATCGTCCATTCGGCGCTGGGTGGCTTCACCGGGTTTTTCCAGCAACCAGCTTACGGTGCCTGCCGGATCGCTAGCGGCGAGGCGGTCCGCCGAGCGCATCATCGCACCATTGCGCAGCGAATCATCCGTGATGGCCTCGATCCAGGCGCGGGCCGCTTCGTTTCCCTGCGCGAGCAAATATGGCAGCATGGCATCGAGCGCCTCGCCGCGCTCCACGCTGCGCGGCATGGCGGCGAGCAGGGCGGTGGCGCGCTGCGGATCGCTGGCTACCAGACCACGGATCACTCCGGCCATATGAGGATTTGCTCCGTCGCCAGTGTGGTTGGCCTCGGCCCAGAGCAGAGCCGCATCGGGATCGAGCGAGGCCCAGGTGGTGAGGATGGTGTCGGTGGAGTAACGGTTGTTCGTGTTCTCCTTGGCGTAGGCAAGCGCGGTGATCGGATCGGCCTTGGCCCATGCGGAAAGGAGCATGGTGTATTCTCCGAGGCGCGCCTCGGTGAGGCCGAGGCTGCGGAAATGGGCGACCGCTGCCTCGAAATCGCCGGGCGCTAGTTGGTCGATGAAGGCGAGCAGCGCGCGGCTGCGGTCGAGCGGATTTTCGCTGCGGACGATGGATTCCAGACGGCTGAGGCGATCCGTTTCTGAGATGGGGGAACGAGCCGAACTTCTCTCCTTGAGCGCCGTGGCGGCATCCCGCGCGGAGGACGATGATGAGGCGGCGGCGCGCATGGAACGGGTGACCTGCGGACCGTCTTCCGCCGCATCCGCTTGGGCATCCGAGGAGGAAATGCGGCCTGCGAAAAAACCTACGGCTCCGATCAGAACCAACGCGGATACAAGAGTGAGCGGTGTGAGTTTCATGATTCGGGCAAAACGATACCACCATTCTGGCCGCAGTCTTGCGGAAAAAATTTCAGAAACCGGCTCACAAACAGGATGTTTTTTGAGCCGATTAGCCTGCTCAATCGGCTCACTGCGGGAAAATCACCCGCGCGTTGCATCAAGCCGTCCGGCAGCGTAGGCACCGAAGATTTTGGTAATTTCATCGCGCACGCGGCGGAAGACCGCCATTTGCTCATCTTCGGAGCCGCTGGCATGCGCCGGATCGTCGAAGGGCCAGTGGTGGCGGTTCATCTGGCCGGGAAACATCGGGCAGGCCTGGTCGGCATTGCCGCAGACGGTGATGACGGTCTCCACCTCGTCCGTTAGAAACTCATCGAGGTGCTTCGAGCGGTGGCCTCTGATGTCGATGCCGATCTCGGCCATCGCCTTGATGCCGAGCGGATGCACGTAGCCGGCGGGCTTCGAGCCGGCACTTTCCACGCGGAAGCCCTCGCCGAGCGCGCGGCGCAGGATGCCTTCGGCAAGGTGCGAGCGGCAACTGTTGCCGGTGCAGAGGATGAGGATACAGGGTGGTTTCATGGTGTCAGTGGGAAGAATTTTCGTTTTAGGAAAAAGGAAACATGCACCAGCCCGATCAAGGCCGGCACTTCGATGAGCGGGCCGACCACCGCCGCGAAGGCCACGCCGGATTCCAGGCCGAACACCGCGATGGCCACGGCGATGGCGAGCTCGAAGTTGTTGCCCGCCGAGGTGAAGGCGACGCTCGCCGTGCGCGGATAGTCGGAGCCGAGTTTCGCCGCCATGACAAAGCTCACCAGGAACATCACCGCGAAATAGATCACCAGCGGAATGGCGATGCGCAGCACATCCATCGGCAGCCGCACTATGGCATCGCCCTTGTAGGTGAACATGACGACGATGGTGAAGAGCAACGCGATCAACGTGAGCGGCGAGATCTTTGGAATGAAAACAGTATCATACCAATCCTCGCCCTTGAGTTTCACCAAGACCACGCGGCTGAGCGCGCCTGCCGCGAAGGGAATGCCCAGATAGATCAACACGCTGTGGAAGATTTCACCCATCGTCACCGGCACGATCACGCCCTTGAGGCCGATGTAAGGCGGCAAGACAGTGATGAAGAACCACGCATAGGCGCTGTAAAACAGGATCTGTGCGATGCTGTTGAGAGCTACCAGCCCGGCGGCATACTCGGTGCTGCCCTTGGCGAGCTGGTTCCACACCAGCACCATCGCGATGCAGCGGGCGAGGCCGACGAGGATCAGGCCCACCATGTAATCCGGCTGGTCGCGCAGGAAAACCACCGCCAGCACCCACATCAATACCGGCCCGATGATCCAGTTCTGAAGCAGCGAAAGACTCAGGATTTTCGTGTTGGCGAAGACCTTCGGCATCTCCGCATAACGCACCTTGGCCAGCGGCGGATACATCATCACGATCAATCCGATCGCCAGCGGCATGTTGGTGGTGCCCACGGTCATCGGCGCGAAGAACGCCGCGGGATCGGTGATGACCAGGTTTCCCAACAACACGCCGAGACCCATCGCGGCGAAGATCCAGACCGTCAGGTAACGGTCGAGAAACGACATCTTTTTGGCAACGGCTTCGGACATGATGGATGTGATATGTTTTTTCTAACAACAACCGGACGGGCCGCAGCAAGGTGACTTGCCGCCCACAGCCGGCAGGCGCGGATCCGGCATTTGCAAACCACACAACTCCGGAGCCAGGCACTCGGTGTGCTTGTGGGCCAGGCGCAGGATCACGGCGTCATCCGTCAGTTCGTGGCCTTCGATGGTGTATTGCGAGATCACGCGGTCCTCATACTCGATCTCCACCGGCACGGATTCATCGGACAGCAGGGATTTACCCTTTTCGAGAATGCCGGCCATTTTTCCGGTTTCGATGCGGTGGTCGTAGTCCTCACCCACCCAGACCTGAAGTTGACAGATGGTGGTCTCGCGCAAGGTGCCGCCGCAATCGAGGAAGTTCTTGTGGACGCGGCCGACTTCGGTGACGTGGAAGGAAACGGGCACTGCGGAGTCGTCCGGCAGGCTCAGGCGGAAATGGCGCCCGGGGTGGCAGGCGAGCAGGGATTTGAGTTCGGAGAGATTCATGAGGTGAGCGTGGATTTGCGGTTTTTGGCGAGTTTCACCGGCCCCGGGCAGCAGGAGGATTCGCGCCGCGCCATGCGGGCCTCGGCTTTTTGCGCGTCGGCGGCAAATGGCCCGGCTTCGGGAAAATGCCGGATGATCGCCTTGAGCGGCGCAAGCTGGCCGCGCGCGATGCGGAAATACGTCCACTTGCCGCAGGTCTCGCTCTCTAACAGACCTGCCTTGCGGATGATCTGCACATGGCTGGAGACCGACGACTGCGGCATGCCGAGGATGTCCGCCAGCTCGCAGACACACAGCGCGCGCTCCATCACCAGCCGCACGATCCGCCAGCGTGTCTCGTCGGCCATGGCCCGGAAGAATTGAACGGGGTTGCTCGTCACGGGATTTTTCGTAACGTGAAATTTCGTTACGTCAAGGGCGGACTTTGTCCATGATATCGCGGCGCAGCCGGATAGCCTTCTGCGAAAAAACGCCATGAGACGCCTGTTCATCCCCTTGATTGCCGCCTGTTTGTGTGCCGCACCCGCAGCTGCCGCCGAAAGCCGGCCCGCGCCGGCGGCGGAGGATCTGGCACGCGAGGCGAAGGTGAGCGTCTCCACCGGCAAGGGCGCGCGGTTGCTGGACGCGGAGCCGGGCACCGTGGCCGTCCTGGGCAAAGGCGGATCATGGGCTGAGATGGAATTTCCCGCACCGCGCGAGCCGCGCAGCGTGGTGGTCACTTATGCGACGACTGCCGAAAAAGGCGGTGGCGCACCGGTGGTTTGCAACGTGATGGTGCCCGATGAAAACGGCGGCTGGCACACGGTCCTCCAGCGGCCGCATCAGCGAACGCCACCGCTACGGCATCGTCATCTCGATGACCTTCGCGTTTGATCCGATCCCGACGTCGAAACTGCGGCTTGCCTTCCAATCGGCCGCGCCCGTCGCGGTGGAGAATATCTCGGTTTTCGAAACCGAGCGGGTCGATCTGTGGGAAAACAAGGCGGGCAAGGCCAAGTTTCCGCCGCGCGAGGATCCGCTCGACGCGCTGGCCGCCGCCACCGTCCCGCCCAAGGCGATCGCCAAGGACCAGGTGATCAATCTCACGAAAATGATGCGCCCCGACGGCACGCTCGAATGGGACGCGCCTCCCGGCGAGTGGAACATCCTGCGCATCGGCTACACCACCACCGGCGCCACCAACAAGCCGTCCAGCGAGGCCGGTCAGGGCCTCGAGACCGACAAGATGAGCCGCTCAGCGGTGAACCACCACATCGATTCCTTCGGTCGCAAGTTGATCGACCGCCTGCAAGCCGCCGCTCCCGGTTCGGTCCATTCGATCCACACCGATAGCTGGAAAATCGGTCCGCAGACGTGGACCGCGTGTTTTGCCGAAAGTTTCCGCCGCCTGCGCGGCTACGATCCCACGCCCTACCTGCCGGTGCTCGCCGGTGGCGCGGCGGTCGGCAGCCGCATGGAGTCCAACCGCTTCCTCTGGGATGTGCGCCACACTTGGGCGGACCTCATCAAGACGGACTTCTTCGAGGAGCTGCGCGACATCAGCCACGGCATGGGCATTCTCTATCAGTCCGAATCCACCGGCACGCAGATGACCCATTGCGACCCGATCAACTACAACAGCGTGGTGGACATCCCCATCGGCGAGTTCTGGCAGGACGGCACGTTCATCCACCCGGACTGCAAGATTGCCGCAACCGTCGCCAACACCTATCAGAAACCCATCGCCGGGGCCGAGGCCTACACCGCGATGGTTGGCAAATGGAAGGAGTATCCCGCCACGCTCAAGGCCCTCGGTGATCGCGCGTTCTGCGTCGGCATCAACCGCTACATCGTCCACCGCTACGCGCACCAGCCGTGGCTCAACTATGAGCCGGGCATGAATTTCGGCCCCTACGGCTTGAACTACGAACGCACCGTCACCTGGTGGAAACCGGCCGCCGGTGCTTGGAACCAATACATCGCGCGTTGCCAGGCGCTGCTCCAGCAGGGCCATACAGTGGCCGATGTGGCGGTGCTGCTGGCCGATGACATCCCCACCAAGCTGGGATTCCGAAATGATATCTGGGATCCCATCCCCGCCGGTGTGGATTATGATGGTTTCAATCTCGAATTGTTAGGCCGCCTCACGGTGGACGCGGATGGCATGCTCGCGCTGCCACACGGCCCGCGCTACCGGGTGCTGCTGCTGCCGGACAGCCGGCTGATGCGTCCCGAGACGCTGCGCGAAATCTCACGCCTGGTGGAGGCCGGAGCCACTGTGATCGGCCCGCCGCCGCTGCGCTCGCCCAGCCTGATGGGATACCCGGACTGTGATCGAGAAGTGCAAGAACTCGCCGCCCGCTTGTGGGGAAATGCCGACGGCCAGTCCGTGACCGAGCAGCGTTTCGGCAAAGGCCGCGTCATCCATGGCCGCCCGCTGGCCAAGGTGCTCGCCGAAACCGGGCCGCCGGACTTCGATTTCAGCTCCACAAACAAGGATGCCGAAATCAACTACATTCATCGTAGAACGGCGGATGCGGACATCTACTTCGTCGCAAGCTCCAGCCGCGTGCGCGAAAAGCTGCTGTGCCGATTCCGCGTGAGCGGCAGGGCTCCGGAGTTGTTCGATCCCGCCAGCGGCCAGATCACGCGTCCGGCGCTTTACCGCGTGCAGGATGGGGTCACCGAGATCCCGCTGGACTTCGCACCCTCCGGTTCCGTGTTCGTGGTGTTCCGCGATGCCACCTCCAGCCCGCCGCTGGTGGACCTGCAGCGCGATGGCAAGCCGCTGTGGGGCGCGCCCTTCGCTCCGATGCCCGAGACCGAAGGCGGCCGCACCTTGGTCCGGCTGTGGGACCGCGGCATTTACCAGTTCACCAAGGCCGATGGTTCCGGGATCAAGGTTTCCACCAACAGCCTTCCAGATCCGCTGCCCATCGAGGGGCCATGGTCACTGCATTTCCCGCCCGGCCGCGGCGCTCCGGAAAAAGTCGAAATCGATGTCCCCGGCTGTTGGACCAAGCATCCCGATGAGGGCGTGCGCCATTTTTCCGGCACCGCCACCTACCGCAAAACCATCGAACTCCCCGAGGGCAGCCTCGCCCCTGACCGCGAGTGGCATCTGGACTTGGTGCTGGTCAATCACGTCGCCGAGGTCAGCGTCAACGGCCAGGCTTTTCCCGTGCTGTGGAAACCGCCTTACATGCTCGATGTCACCACCGCGCTAAGACCCGGCCGCAACGAGATCGCCATCGCCGTGACCAACCTCTGGCTCAACCGCCTGATCGGCGACGACACGTTCCATCCGCTCGACATCGAGTTCCGCGGCAACAACGGACCCGCCGAAATGCCCGAATGGGTGAAAAAAGGCGAGCCCCCGCCCGGCGGCCGGACCACCTTTGCCACCTGGCGTTTGGTCAAACCCGGCGATCCCTTGTCCCCCTCCGGCCTGCGCGGTGGTATCACCCTGCGCCCCGCCGAGCGCGTGGTCATCGCCAATCCCTAAGCTTAGGAATTATCTATCTGTCATTTTGACAAGATCTTAAGGAACACCACAAAACCTGTCTGCGCCCGCGTCAAATGCAGTCCACCCGCTTCCTGCTCACCAGCAGGGCAATCACGGCGAGCCCGCCAAACATCGCGGCTCCCGGCTCCGGGATAGTGGACGCGTACCAGGCCAGCGCATACGTTTCGCTTTGTATGCTGCTGGTCGTGTCATAGATCATTTGAGGAAATAAAACCCGCATGGCATATTGTCCGGGATCCAGCGCTTCAAGCCGCAGAAATTCGGTGTTGTTATATAACGTGCGCGATTCGCCGACCATGCTCAGAAATTCCCCGTTGCCACCCAACTGCCACACTTGGAGATCAAGATTTGCGAATGCGATATCTTGTCCCATATCGACTGAATCAAAATCGCGCACGGCGAACCAGTTGAGTGCGACGGCGAGTGTCGTTGATTCTGAAAACGGCGTGTCGATCACATAATCGATCATCGTTTGCGACAAATCGATCGTGGTCATATCCCAACCGGTATCGGCAACCAATCCCCCATCTCCTGCGGCCAGGCCGCGGGTCGCGCCCAGATAGACATCAGCGGCACCAACCAGATCGAGCATTCCGGCACCGGTCGCGGGATCCAGCGCTTGGGTCGTGACGTTGAATTCATCCACTCCATTATTCCAACCATTGGTCCGGGTGGAACCTGCCATCAGAACGGATTTGATAACACGTGTATCGAACGATTCCGGGTTGGAATCCGGGGTTTCCCCCAAGCCAGTGCGCGCCAGATCCTTCAACAAGGCGATCCCGCCGGAGACGATGGGTGCGGAGAAACTCGTGCCACTCATCTCGATGAAATATAAATCCGTGGGCGAAGGTTCTTGCACGATGGAAGGCATTCCCGCTCCGATGCTGCCGCTGTTGCCCAGATAGGCGGCGAGATAAAGATATTCACCCGGTGCGGCGATGTCCACAACCGCGCGCACTCCGGTGTGCAGGGTGCCGCCGTTTTCCATGGGGTTGTAAAAATCAGCAAGACCACTGGAGGAAAAGGTGGAGGGTGCAACAAATCCAGGCCCACCCGTGGAGCCTGCCGAGATGTTGTTGAAACCGTTCGCAGGGGATCCGGGCTGCGCTCCATAGCCACTGTTCCCAGCGGAAACCACATGGGCGACCCGTGCGTTTTGGCTGGCCAGTCCATCCAGTGAAAGCGATTTGAGAGACAGGGCGGAGGCATCGCCACCGCCACCCCAACTGCTGTTGATGACATCCAGTTGGGTGATTCCGACACCGAGGCTGTTGCCTTGGAAAAAATCACGGTAGGCCGCGATGGCGGACTCGGTGGTGATGGAAAACGAGCCAAACTCGGTGGCGGAAAACCCCGTGGCGACCCCCCCGGAGACCACGCGTGCTTCGGGAGCCATGCCTGACCCGACGTAGGTGTAGCTTACTCCGTTATCGGGAGGGTAGCCGCTGCCCGCCAGCACGTGAGCCACTGTGGTGGCATGGTAGTCGAGTTGATTCACCGCACCGCTTGCCGGGTTCTGCCAGGTGGTGAATGCCTCCGGCGCTCCGGGTTCACGGACAAAAACCTCATGCCCGAACCAAGCGGTGCCTCCCTCCAAGTTTCCAATCACCGAAGAACCACCGCGGAATCCGCTATCGAAAAAGGCATCCCACCCGACAACTGGATTGACGAACTGCACATTGACGGGATTTCCGTCCACAAATTTCGCCGAATAGATATCGAGGCGCGGCGTTGTGGCCAGCGTCTCCATATTGGCGGCCATGCCAACAACCAGGAATGGGCACCAACGAAGCGGACTTAAAGTCATTGCTTACGGCTATACACCCACATCCCTGCCTGCAATCCTAAAGCGCCGACTGATTTTGGTGTCGGTCCCGCTACTGCCCAGCGGGTGCTGGCTTGCTCCGTAACTCAGGCCGCGTCTCGATCACGAAATCTCCAGACAACCGAGCCTGACGGCCTAGCAAATAGGCACGACATGACACAAGGTGCTCAAAACACACCGTTTATCGACTGTCTGGATTTGCCGGGGGCCGAATTCAATTCACCGCACCGGTCGCTTCCGCGCGGCTTTCGACTCTTTCGCCGACTTTTTGGAGGTCCTGCCCGAAACCACGGGTCGTGGCGCAGGAGCTAAGGAGGGTGAGACCGGGAATCAATGCGACCAACAGAATGAGGCTGATTTTTTTCATGCCCGGCAAATCACCACGCTGCGCCGATCACTGGCAAGCCCGGAATGATGGCAGTTTGGCTTCAAGTTGAAAAATAAATTTAGATAACTCATTGGTCATTCCTGAATCCGTGCAACCCGGCGCGTGAATTTCGGATCACCGGAACCGGTGCCCTT
Source organism: Akkermansiaceae bacterium (assembly GCA_947491475.1). Lineage (GTDB taxonomy): Bacteria > Verrucomicrobiota > Verrucomicrobiia > Verrucomicrobiales > Akkermansiaceae > Luteolibacter. The sequence continues at coordinate 23,122 of CANLKN010000026.1, forward strand.
ACCTGCGCATGGGGACCGGACGGCGGCGGCGCATCAATCCCGCCGCCAGCAAGCCCCCGACCATCAGGGTGCTTGGCTCGGGAATTGCCGACCAGATCAGGTTGCCGCCGCTGATCGAGAATGTTCCATACGACGCGAGTTCCGTGGAAGTCCATGTCTTGCCATCATCCTTGAACTGGAAATTGGCCGGGTTGAATCCGCTGATGTCCTTGCCACCGAAGATGTCGCTCCATGTCCTGCTCTGTTCCCAGAAGCTGGTGCCGAATCCACTGCTGCTGACAATGCTGAAAATCGCGCCGTTGTTCACCGTCAGGTTGCCGCCCACTGCGACGCGGTCGTATGTTTCCGCCGCAGTGTTGATGTCCCATTCGAAGATGGATTTATCTCCGTAGGTAAGCGCTGATCCGAACCGATGCAGGCCGGTGCTGCCAGCCGTGCCGTTGCCTACCGAATGGCGGCCATTGATGGTTGTGTTACCCGAAATGTTGCCGGTCCCGCCCTCATGGCTGCCTATCAGATTGGAATCAACCCTTACGATACTCGTTCCCGTTCCGGAGCCTGTGGTGTTGCTGACGTTGAGCACGCCTTGGCGCACCATGGTGGTGCCGGAGTAGTTATTCGCATTAGTCAAGGTGAGCGTGGTGTTGATGCCTGATATCGGATTGGACTTGTCGAGACCGCCGCTGCCGGTCAGCACCACATTGTCAAAAACGCCGTCATAATAATAGTAGCGGTCGCCTATCGTGATGGTGCCATCCATCACCTTGCCACCGTGTTGATAGATGGCGCGTCTTGATTGGCTGGTTTCGTTCAAATCCAGCGTTCCGCCGTATATTTCCAGATGTCCGGTAGGCGAAGTCGCCCCAAGGGCGTTGTTAGTCTCCGTGCGGATGGTGCCATCCATCAGGGAGACGGTGCCCAAGAAGGTGTTTGTGGTGCGAAGCGCGAGCGTGCCATTTCCGGTTTTCCTGATTCCACCAGCGCCGCCAATCGTCTGGTCGATCGTTAACAGGCCGGTGCCGTTGTGCGCGATGAGCATGTTCGAGTTAAACGTCACCGAGCCTCCTGCCCCACCGCCAATCGTGATGTTGTTGGCGCTTGCCTCGCGCACAAATATGGATGAGCCGTCGCCAACCGCCTCAAACCGGAGATTCGTCCCAACGGTTCCATCGGCCGTCGTCGTTGTGCGCAGCGTGATGTCGCCCGCAGTGGCACCACTGAATTCGAGTGATCGAATGGTCCGGTTATCACCTAGAAAGTTCACCAGCCTGTCGGCAGCTGGGGCGGTGAAAACCAGATCCGCCTGTCCCCCGAAAACCGGCAGGCCGTTCACCCAATTGTCCGCTTGGCCCCAGTTGCTGCTGCCGGCGTCGCCGCCATCCCAAGTGTAGCTGCTCGCGTCGGATTGGGTCACCACCAGATTGCGGATCTCCTGGTTGGAGGAAGCGGCTCCTGTTCCTGCGGTGAAGCCGAACATCACTTCATCGGGGTATGGCAGGTCAAAATCATCCAGAACCAGCTTCTCCCATTTTCCGCCGGCATCGGTCCATGCGACCGAAAGCGTCTTATCGGGGGCAATTTCGATGCGCGCACTGTGGATCGTCACATTAGCGCGCGTCTGTTGATCACGTGTGAAAAAGGCATCGAGCGAGCCGGTGCCCTGAATGAATTCATAGCCGGATTGACGGTCCGCGCCCATCGGTCCGCGGACAGCGATTGAGTTTCGGCGGCGCCCGGGCCCTTCTTCACGTCCTTCTGTCGCGGCGGAAAAGTTGCCGAACGAGTCAAATCCGATGCCAACAATCGCATTGCTAAGCCCGTTGATGTTGGTCCTCTGGGCATAGCCGAGCGACCCGCCATAGCCACCCGGGCCAGGTGTTGCGGTCGGTTCGAAAATAGCCAGTGTGAAGCCGTCTCCGGCATCGCGCCTTGCCGTTGTCCAAACCGCGAAATCAAAGTTGAATGCCAACCCGCCCGTCGATGCAATTGGCGTGTTGTAATAGACAAAGGAGTTCTGATTTGTCGTGTCATTCGTCAGCCGCAGCCAGCCTTGATTCGTGGGGTCCACACCGCCACTGGTCAAACTGGGACCGGCTCCCTGCGTGGAAGTCAAAGTCCACCCTGCGGCAGTGTCTCCCGTGAAGGTCTCATTGACCAATGAGGTTGCTTTCAATGTTCCCGGGCTGACCAACAGGCAGAACAGTCCTACCCTCGGTAGTGCCAGAGCGCGTAAGCGACCCATCATCGGGCGCTTTGCCAACAGAGATGGCAAGCGATCGCGATCTGTGGCTATCCCCGACTGGCCCGGAATGATTGCCAGAAATTTGCCTTGGGGCGGAGGCCGTTTAAACAACCGGTGGCCAGACCGGAGGCAAAAGCCCCAAGTGCTGGCGCATTCAGGCGCAACGGGTGAGATACTCTGATTTTTTGACATGCAATCGCTGTCAATAAAAAATTACTCCCGAATGCGCCTTTGCAATCCCCCCAATTGGGGTGAATTTGTAATTTAGAATTACTTACGGTGCTTCAAAACTTGGATCGGCGGCCGGATTAAGGGGTGGAATTGCGGCGATGTATTTCCAGGACTTGAAAAGCGGCGCCTAGATGGGCGGGGTGGGTGAGGGTTTGGAATTGGCGCAAAACGGCGGGTTGTGGATCGCCTTCCATTTGCATGAGCCAATCGCGGGAGTTTTGCGTGAGCCATGAGCCTTGGCTGCGAAGCGCCACAGGCTCCCATCCGAGGCTTTGCGCGGCCTCTGCCACGGCGGTGAAATCGACGTGCGCTGTGAGGTCCACCTCTCCCGGACGAGCAAGTGGATCGTCCCCGGCGCGGTGCTGCGAAAATGTCCGCAAGGTTCCCTTGTGGCGGCCGGGATGGTAGTAGTCTTGTCGCTCGAAACCGTAGTCCAGCCAGATCATCAGTCCCGAACCCAACGCCGCTGCGAGTGGGCCGAGGAACTCCCGGTAGCCGGTGCGGATTTCACTGCGGTAGCCATCTGCAAACCCGCCGCCCAGTCTGGCCAAGGCTGTTTTTAAATCCGGGTTTCGGATTTCAACCAAATTGAATACCAAACGGTCGGAACCGCCTAATGAAACCTGTCTTTCAAACCAACGGTCGTCGTGCCATTCGATGAGATGGCAGGGCAAGGCATCGAGGACTTCATTGCCGAAGGCGATGCCGGGGAGGGGGTCGTCGATGAGTTCTGTGGGGTGATTGGGAAAATGGACTTTTCCGGCGAAGCGGCGGAGGGTTTCGCGTTGGGTGGATTGGAGGCGCGGGAGAGGTTCGGAGATGGTGTATTCGAGGGTGGAGAAGGCGCGGGCGTCGAGTTTTTCGATGGCGGTGAGCACATCGTTGGCGAGGGTGCCATCGTGAGCGCCGCATTCGAGGATGCGCCAGCGCGCGGGTTGGCCGGATTCATGCCACTCGCGCAGGAAGCGCCGGGCGAGCAACGTGCCGAAGACTGGTCCCACGCTCACGCTGGTGAAGAAATCGCCGCTGCGGCCGACTTGGCGGGTGCTGCGGGAGTAATACCCGTCATCCGGATCATAAAGTGCGGCGGCCATGAATTCTGGAAATGGCAGCGGGCCATCACGCACGATTTTCGCCTGGATCCGCGCCGTCAACGAAGGGGTTGCGGTGGCTGGCGGGATGGGATAGTCATATGGGCACGCAACTTCCCACGAAGATGGTGTAGATTCAGAATCCGGCATGGCAGACGAGAAGCAAAGCAACCGCAGGAAGGGCCGTGAGCGGCGTTTCTACAAGCGCAAAGGCTTGTGGCTCACGCTCCTCGTATTTGCCGTGGTGGCTGGCGGGGCAGGCTGGATCGTGGTGGAAAAGAAAACCCGCGAATACCGCGGCAGGGCGGCTGCTTATGATCTGGATCACATCAATGAACTGGAAATTCCCAGCCTGATCGTGGACCGCAACGGCAAGGAGATCGGCCGGATTTTCGTGCAGAACCGCAGTGTGATTTCCATCGGCGAGGTTCCTGAAATTTTCATAGATGCCTTGCGCGCGGGAGAGGACCAGCGGTTTCTGACCCACGATGGGGTGGATTACATCGGCATTGTGCGGGCGGCTTATCTGAACTGGAAGGCGAACGAGAGGACCCAGGGTGCGAGCACGATCACGCAGCAACTCGCGCGCAATGCGTATGATCTGGAGGGTGAGCGCCGGAAAAACAACGAGACCGGCATTCAGCGCAAGCTGGTAGAGGCTTTTCTCGCGCAGCGCATCGAGAAGCGGTATTCGAAAAGGGAGATCCTCGAGTTTTACCTCAACCGGATTTATTTCGGCAGCGGCTACTATGGCATTCGTTCCGCGTCGCTCGGCTACTTCGGCAAGGAGCCGCGCGATCTGAATGCGCTGGAAAGCGCGTCGATTGTCGGTGCGATCAAGAACCCGACGAAATTTTCGCCCATCAACAATCCGGCGGCGAACCGCGCGTCGCGCAACCTGGTGCTGGGCCGGATGGTGGATCTGGGTGTGATCAGCCGGCGGGAGAGCCGTGAGTTGATGGATGCGCCGTTGAAACTCAATCCCAACCCCCTGCGCCGCGGGACCACGCACCTTTACGAGCGGATTGCGGATGCGGTGAACGATACGCTGGGCGAGGACGCACTGGCAGCCGGTGGTTTCACCATTCACACCACGATCCTGGCGGAAGCGCAGGAAGCTGCGGAAAAATCCTTGTTGGACAGCCTGGAACGTGCCGAAGCCCACCCTGGATACCGTCGGCAGAAGCAGCGTGATTACCGCAGGGACAGCGAGAAACCCGCCGATTACCTGCAAGGAGCGGTGTTGATGGTGGACCACGAGACGGGCGAGGTGCTGGCGCATGTGGGCGGGCGTGATTACGCGCAGGTGCCTTATGATTTCATCGAGCTGGGCAAGCGCCCGCTGGGAACCGCGTTTTTCCCATTCATTTTCGCGGCGGGCCTGGAGCACGGTTTTACGCCCGCTTCCATGGTGGAGGACGAGCCTATGGACAACCGCTCGGTGATGGTGGGCGGCCGCGAGGGGATTCTGGGCGAATGGGGCATGGAGGTGGAATCACCGGTGTATCAGGGCAATATCATGGTGCGCACCGCGCTGGAACATTCCAAGATCGCGGCTACCGTGCGCTTCACTGATCAAATAGGACTGCAAAAGGTGATCGACAAGGCGGTGGACTTTGGATTCCCGCTGCAAAATGCCGAGATACTGAGGCGCGTGGCGGTGGGCTTCGAGGAAGTATCCATGAAGCAGGCGGTGCGGGCGATCAGCGCGTTTTCCTCCGGCGGCCGGCTCGGTCCGCTGAAATTGGCATATCTCGACCGGGTGGAAAGCCCGGGCGGACGAATCGTTTACCGGCGCCAGCGGGAGATTCCGGCGCGGCCGCAGGTGGTTGATGAAGCCACCGCCTGGCAGGTCCACAGCATGCTGGCCGGCTCGCTTTACCGCGGAAGCTCAAAGGGTGTGCTGGATGGTCTGTTGGAAAAACCATTCCATGGCGCAGGCAAAGGCGGCTCCACCCATGACTTCGGCGATTGCTGGTTCCTAGGCTACAACAAGCGCATCTCCTGCGGCGTGTGGACTGGTTTTCTATCATCTAACAACGAAGCGATCTATCCCGGCGCCTTCAGTCGGGATCTGGCGATGCCAGTGTGGCAGGCGGCGATGAATGCGGCGGCACCGGCATTCGGCGGCAGTGGAATTTCGCCGCCGGAGAATGTGGTGCAGGTGCCGGTCTGCACGCATTCCGGCCAGCGCTCCACCCAGTTCTGCCAGGGATATGTGGAGGATGCGGGCACCGGAGTGGTGCATACCCGCTCGACGGCGGTGAATGAATATTTCCGCCGTGGCACCGAGCAGTTGGCTTACTGCAATATGCATTCGGGAGCCAGCCCGGATGTGTCCAATCCGGAGATGTCAATTCTCAACCTGCCGGCGCTCGACGCAGTGCCGGTCCGGCCGACGTCTCCGGTGTTGCTGGGTGACGATCCCTACCACACCGAGCTGCCGAGCTACGTCGCCACCGCCAGTCAGAGCGGATTGGTGCGGCGCCGCACCAACGTGCTCGACAGCCTGGATCTCGGGAATATTGAGGAATCCATTCCGCTGAGGCGGCCGCAGCGGCTTGAAATTTCCGACGAGTGAGCGCGGCGCATCAGCGTTTGAGCATCTTGACGTGTGGAATGGTCACCTCGGTGAATTCACCGCCCTCGGTGGTGTAGCCGAGGCGGTGGTAGAACCCCTCCGCAGAGCGGCGGGCGTGCAGTTCGAACTCGTGGAACCCCCGGGCGCGCAGTTCCTTTTCGAGCGCTTCCATCAAGCGCCGCCCAAGCCCTTGGCTCTGCAGCGCCGGGCTCACGGCCATCTGCCGGATTTTTGCTTTCGAGAGAGTGGCCGGCACAGCCACCACGCAAGCGGTGAGAGAACCATCGGCATCGAACAATCCGAAGTGAAGCTGCTCGGCGTCGTTGGAAACATCCCCGTCCGTGAGCACCAGCCCGAGCGGCCGGCGCAGGACTTCATCGCGCAGCGCAAGTTCCTGAAGGTATTCGGGCGTGCCATGCGCGATCTCTAGGAAAACAAGCGGTGTCATGGCATCGGAAGGTCAGGCATTTCCCGCCAGACGGTAGTTGAGTGCCACCGAGCGTCGCAGCGCGCGCATCACCTCGACCAGTCCGTGGTGTGAAGCGGCCGCCGCCGCGCATGCCGGATTCTGCCGGGTATTGCGGCTGACGTAGCGGCCGATTTCTGCGAAAAGCTGGCGCATCTGGGTATCGAGCACCCCGCTTTCGGCGCGCAGGATGGAAATTTCCTTGTTGCCCTCGCCAATGGCTTGAAAAGCCAGGGATGCCTGCTCGCGCCTTTGTTGTTTCTCCTCCCTGAGCTGGGAGTCCACCTCATCCACCTTCTGATCGCCTTCTTCGATCAAGAGACCGATGCGAATGCGCTCTTCTTTGAGGACGGTGAATTTTTCGCGCAGTTCGGTGAGTTTGTCTTTAATTTGATCGGCCATTTCCTGATTCACCGGCTGATCGCCCGTTTCGGAGGTGAGGACCTCCAGTTTGGTTTTGTAGCCGACATAAGACCTGCGGACTTCGCGGGCGTCGGCCACCACTTGGTCGCGCTGGTAGGCGAGTTTTTCGAGTTCGATCAGCAAAGCCATTCGCTTATCGAACAGTTCCTGGTTGTTTTCAGGGGCTTTATTGAGGATTTCAGCGCGTTCCTCGTGGGCTTTGTTGAGTTTATTCTGGCACTCTGTGAGCCTGAGGCGCACTTCGTCGTTTTGCTTCACCAGCTTGCGCAGGTTCCAATATTCCACCGATAGGGCTTCGATATTTTCCACCTTTTCCCAGATGGCGGCACCGAGCTGGGCTTCGGCTTCGCGCAGCAAGTGCATTTCGCTAGCGGCCTCCCCCATGCGCTGGGCCTTGCGGACATATCCGAAGGCCATCGCGATGCGTGCGAAAAGATAGTGGGATGATGTCATGGGGGAGATTATTTCGAGATTTGGCGCTGAAGGTTCTCGATGACCGAGAAATCCTCCAGTGTGGTGACATTGCCGGAGATGGTGCCGGTGGTGACGAGTTCCTTGAGCAGACGCCGCATGATTTTTCCGGAGCGCGTTTTGGGCAAGCCCGGAGCAAAATAAAGATCATCCGGCTTGGCAATGGCACCGATCACCTTGCCGACGTGGTTGCGCAACTCGGCACGGAGATCCTCGGATTCTGTGAAATTTCCCTTCAGCATGACGAATGCCGCCACCGCCTGGCCTTTCAGATCGTCCGGGCGGCCTATCACCGCCGCTTCCGCCACCGCCGGGTGGGAAACCAGCGCACTCTCGATTTCCGCCGTGCCAAGACGGTGGCCGGAAACATTGAGCACGTCATCGAGGCGGCCGATGATCCAGAAGTTGCCGTCCTTGTCGCGCCGCGCGCCGTCGCCCGCAGTGTAGATGCCGGGATAGTCGGACCAGTAGGTTTTCGCGTAGCGCTCCTTGTCGCCGTAGATCGTGCGCAGCATCGATGGCCACGGCTTGCGGATTACCAGGCGGCCGTCCTGGTCGGGTTTGCACTCCTTGCCGGCATCGTCGAGGATGGCGGCATCGATGCCGAAGAATGGCAGCGTCGCAGTGCCCGCCTTGAGCGGCGTGGCTCCGGGGAGCGGGGTGATCAAGATGGCACCGGTCTCGGTCTGCCACCAGGTATCGACGATCGGGCATTTGCCGCCGCCGATGTGCTTGTGATACCAGTTCCAAGCCTCCGGGTTGATCGGCTCGCCGACGGAACCTAACAAGCGCAGCGAGGAAAGATCGGAAGCGGCCGGGAAATGATCGCCCGCCTTGATGAAGGCGCGGATGGCGGTGGGCGCGGTGTAGAAAATGCTCACGCCGTATTCCTCGATCATCTTCCAGAAACGGCCGAAATCCGGGTGGTTCGGCGCGCCTTCATACATCACCTGGGTCACGCCGTTGGCCAGTGGGCCATAGACGATATACGAGTGGCCGGTGATCCAGCCGACATCCGCCGTGCACCAGAAGACATCCTCGTCGCGCATGTCGAAGACATATTTGCAAGTGGCATAGGTGCCGGTGAGATAGCCGCCGGATGTGTGCAGGATGCCCTTCGGCTTGCCGGTGGAGCCGGAGGTATAAAGCACGAAAAGCGGGTGTTCGGAATCAAAGGCCTTGGCCTTGTGCTTGGCGGGCACCGCGGCGACTTCATCGTGCCACCAGGCATCGCGCTTCGCCTCCATCTTCACCTCGTTGCCGCAGCGGTTCACCACGATCACGCGCTGGACGTGCTTGTATTTCGCCAGCGCCTCATCGACCACAGGCTTGAGCGCGACCACCTTGCCGCGCCGCCAGCCGCCGTCCGCAGTGATCACGGTGGTGGCTCCGGAATCTTCCAAACGATCGACAATTGCCTCTGCGGCGAATCCGCCGAATACCACGTTGTGCACCGCGCCGATGCGGGCGCAGGCGAGCATGGCAATGGCCGCCTCGGGAATCATCGGCATGTAAACCAGGACGCGGTCGCCGGATTTCACGCCCTTCTTTTCGAGCACGTTGGCGAAGCGGCAGACCTCGCGTTTGAGCTGGCCGTAGGTGAGCACGCGTTTGTCGCCGGGCTCGCCTTCCCAGATGATGGCGGCCTTGTTGCGGCGCGGTCCCTCGGCGTGGCGGTCCACGCAGTTTTCGCAGACGTTGAGTTTGCCGCCTAAAAACCACTTGGCGAAGGGGGCCTTCCACTCGAGCACACTCTGCCACTTCTTGCGCCAGGTGAGCTCCTTCGCCTCGCCGGCCCAGAATTTTTCCGGTTTCTCGATCGATTGCTTGTAGAGCTTCTTGTAGGCCGCCATCGACGGGATCCGCGCCTTGGCGGAAAATTCCTTGGACGGCTTGTGCACCTTGTCGTGATCGTGATCGTGGCTGGGGGTGATCTTTTTAGAGCTCATGGAATGGGGAAATTTCGTGGCGTCATGCGGTCATGCCCGCAGCGTGGGCGGGAATCTAGGGGGCGTTCCGGCTTGCGGCAAGTCACAAGAATGATCTTGGAATGGCGAAGCGGGGACTGGCAGTTTCAGGATCTGGCATCCGGAATGGCCATCATAATGGTGCCGCATTTCAACAAAACGAGCTTGATGACGCTCCCGCTCTCGCCCTTTGATGATTCATCCCAAGATTGTTGCGTTACCAATATCCCGTAGCGGTTTATTATCTGATAGCCCGCGGGGATGGTGGCAAGGCGGTTTTCGAAACTGACAAAAACCTGAATTTCCTCCGCTCCACATCGTCTGATAAAGAGTGCCACCCATGAAGCCACATCTCCGCTCAGTCGCCGCGTCCGCCGTCCTATGGATTGCTTTTGTTCCCGCAAACGCTCAACTGGCGGGCACCTACGAGCCCTTCACCCATCAGGCCAATGCCGAATCATGGCTCGTTTACGATTACGCGGATGGAGAATTCTACACACCTTTATGGGACTCCGCAGGAGACGGGCGGAATCCCGATATCCACTTCACCTTCGCCGGCACCAACGCACTCGTTTTTTATGCGGACGAGTTTTCATCCGGAGGCGCATTCGTGGGCGATCTCGCGGCCGCTGGTGTCGATGCGATCAGCTGCGATATCTTTGTCGAGAACATCGATTCGTTCGATGTCGGGGAATTCTTCCTGTTTTCCGCCACCAACAACCGGTATTATGTCAGTGAATTCATCATACCTCAAGCCAGCGGGTGGGACACGGCTTACGCTTCGCTGACCGAGGATACCTGGTATGTCCTTGATAATGGTGCTTATGTTCCGGTCCAACTCACCGGGGAGATCCTGAGCGAGATCACCGCGATTGGCATTACGTTTTATCCATTGGATGTGCCCGAGGCGGATGGCAAATCCGTAGGCATCGACAACTTCACCTTTTATGGCGCGCTCGTTCTCCCCGAAATCACCCCCACCGCGGCAGGCGGCTTGTTTCAGCTCAGCTTCGACCGCCGCCCCGGCATTGGCTACTCGATTCAATCCTCGCCAGATTTGGCCACATGGACATTGGTGCCGGGCGAGGAATTCATCACCGGCAATGCACCTTACACAATGACCAAGCCGGTCGGGGCTGCTTCGCAATTCTTCAAGGTGGGAATTGAGGATTTCTTCACGCCCGTGCCGGAAGTCAGCGCTCCTTGATCTGCCCGCACAGCTGAGTAACAAACAGAAATGGAGTACCGCATGCACGATCTCTCGGAGTTTATGAAAACGCTGCTGCAACGCTTAACAAATTAAAAGAGCCAGAAATAAAAAGAAAGTGCGTCATCCCTTCTCGTTCCAGAAAATCACCTGGAACGCCAATCTCAAATCTCCAATTGCAAATATCCAATCCACTGTCCTCCTCGTCCCCGCCCCACCGAAACAATCCGCCCGCTCCATGCGTCCCCTCTGGCGCGACCTCATTCTCAAAGTCTAGTCTGCCCTCCGTAGCTTTGGGCGAAGGATGGGGGAGCCGACCCGCTCCAATGCCCGTGCTGCAAAGCTCCCATGAAACTCGTCGGCACCGTCAAACGCCCCGAGCAGATCGAATACTCGTTGCTCACCTCAGTGAGCATTTCATAAATTCCGAAGGCTGATTGGTATGGAGTGCGCGTTAGCGTGCTCAATTTTTCCTCCGCCTACGCGGTTTGTGGGAAGGTATCATCCAGCTCCCTCGCCCACCGCCGCCTCCTTTCGACATCGAAAAACGCCGAAGGCTTGTAGGTGTTTTGGGCGGAGGCGAAGCCGTAGCCCGAAGGGTGAGCCCGCCGGGCGGGGCGGGCGAATCAAACCATGGAGCCTATCGAGCCACCCTGGCAGGCGATCAAGGAATGGATCCCCGATGACGAACCGAATCTCGACTGGTTCAACCGTCCCCGGAATCCATCCGATCCCCAACCAGACTGGTTCGACCAGACGCCAACATGGAAAGCACCTGAAATCCATTTGGACGACGGCCGCATCTTGGTTCTCGAATCCACCTGACATGCAGGAAGCCCATCGGCAAAAAACCCGCCGCCAAATGAAATCTTGGCAAAGCGGCCCGGAGAGCTACGCTCACACCGAATGATTTTACCTCCGAAATCTTCAAACTTGGCCAAATTCCGGCGATCTACGGAGCATTCTTTCTTTCAGTGTTTCAGTTTTGCCCAAACTCCCCCTTTTCCCCCGCAACCCCCATTTCCTCGCTATCCGGTCCGGCCGCCGGCTCTTTCAACGGCCTTCATCGAAAAGCAATTCCTTGGCAACTTGATCGAGGCGACCAAGGCCACGCTCGACTGGATGCAGAAAATTGCCGAGAACCTCGTGGATGTGGATCCGCTCTTTGTCGAAGAGGTCGCCGGCGACCTGCACCTGCGGCTCGAGACTCCAGCGCGGGCAATCTTAGGCTGGAAGGAAATCCCGTTCGCACGCATCGGTATCAGCGAATAACTCATTATGGAATCCTTGCGCTTGGCGCTCATCCTCGGCCTGGTCGCTGCTGTCGGCGCGCCGCCATCGGCGGCGATGATCGATCGCGACAGCGACGGCCTGTCCGATGTGTGGGCGGCTCTGTATCATTTGCAGGCCGGTGCGCTGGCGAAGGCGGACGAGGATGGGGACGGGCTGTCCAACGCGGAGGAGGCACAGGCAGGCACCGATCCGCTCAGCGCGGCGAGCCGGTTCGCGGCGGCAACGCAGCTTGATGCCGCCGGCAACGTGTTGCTGCGGTGGCGGGGTGGGGGGGCAAGCGCTACACCGTAGAGAGCAGCGTGGATCTGAAGACGTGGACGGCGCTGCCCGAGGCGCACATCGGCCGAGGCCGGGAGATCGGCGTCGTGGTGCAGCCGGCCGTTCCCGCGCCGGAAGCGCGGGGCTACTGGCGAGTCGTCGCGGCCGATGTCGACACCGACGGCGATGGCATGACCAACGCCGAGGAGATAGAGCTCGGCAGCGATCCCACGACCGCCGACGCCAGTCAAGGCACCCCGCGCATCTACGGTGCCGAGTTCTTCGTGAGTCCGAGCGGCAAGGACACAAATGCCGGCACCAAGGCCGCGCCGTTCCTCTCGCTCGAGAAGGCGAAGGCGGCGGTGCAGGCGCGGATCAAGGCCGGCATACCCACCGGCGGTATCGCGGTATGGCTGCGCGGCGGCCTCTACGAGCGCACGGTCGGGCTGACCTTGGGTTCCCTGGATTCCGGTACGAGCGTGGCGAACTCCGTCGATTGGCGGGGATACCCGGGCGAGGAGGTGCGCCTCGTTGGTGGCCGGCGGTTGCCCACGAGCGCGTTCACCATGGTGACCAGCGCGTCGCCAGTCTGGCAGCGCCTCGACGAGTCGGTGCGCGGCTTGGTGCTTGAGTGCGACCTGCCCGCGCTGGGCATCGCCGATTACGGCACATTGCGCGCGCGTGGTTTTGGCCTGGATACGCTCGCCGCACTCGAGTTGTTCATCGGTGCCGAGCCGATGCGGTTGGCGCGCTGGCCGGATGTCGGAGTAACGCAGATGAGCATCCCGGACCTCGCCGGCGAGATCTTCACGATCTACGGCAGTGCGACACCCGGGGTGGCCGGAACCTACACGCGCTACGCGACGCTGGACGGGGTCTCCGCATACCGCCGCGATGCGCTTGTGGACGGGCGGCAGTATTATCTGCGCCGCTATTCCTATGACAGCACAACCGGGCGCAATGTGGTGTGGTTTATCACCACTGTGGCAGAGGACCGCTGGCCCTACGGCGCGACCGATCCGATGTGGCAGTGCTGGAGTGCGGAGCCCGGGGTGTTTACGCCGATGGCGGGTAACACTGGGACGGGCACGCTCTTCGCCCTCGACCCGGCGCGACTGAACAACGGATACGCGCACACGACCACGCCGATCACCACCACGAGTTTCGGATACTCCGGCGACCGGCCGTCGCGTTGGCTCCAGGCGCCGGATGCGTGGGTCGACGGGTTCTGGTGCTGGACGTGGGCGGAGTTCCATCTGCCCGTCACGGGTATCGATACCGCCAACCGCACGCTCTCGGTGCAACACGCGCCGGCGAAATACGGGATCAAACCCGCCACTCCGTGGTATGCTTACAACCTGCTTGAGGAGATCACCGAGCCGGGCGAATGGTATCTCGATCGCGCCACCGGACGGCTCTACCTGCGGCCGCCAGCGGGCTTCGGTCCGGACTCCGACGTCGTGGTCTCGATGCTCGAGACGTCCTTGCTCAGTCTCGACCATGCGCGGCATGTCGGGTTGCGCGACCTGATCGTCGAGGGCGGGCGTCGAACGCAAGTGTCGCTGTGGGAATGTAATGACGTGTTGCTCCACAGGCTGGTGTTGCGCAACGCCGGCGGCAGCGCGGTCTCGATGAACGGCTACGCGGAGACTGCAGCGACCCGCAATCGAGACAACATACTGCGGCGCTCCAGCATCGCGGGCACCGGGCACACCGCGGTCTGGATCACCGGCGGCGAGCGCAGCTCGATCACCCCGGGCGGCAACCGGGTGGAGGACTGCGAGTTGCACGATTACGCGCGTTTTCAGCTCAGCGGGGTATCGGGCGTGAGCCTGCGGGGGTGCGGCCAAGTTGTGCAACACAACCGCTTCCACCACGCGCCGCGCGAGGCCGTGGCCTTCCGCGGCAATGAGCAACGGATCGAGGCCAACGAGATCCGCGAGGTCTGCCTGGAGAGCGCGGACAGCGGGGCGATCTATGGCGACGACGATTGGGGCGCGCGTGGCACGATGGTGCGGCACAATCTCATTCGTGATATCCACAACCGCTTCGGCAGCGACGATGTGCACGGGATCTATCTCGATGAGACGATCGCCGGCGTGAGCGTTGTGGGCAATCTGCTCTATTCGGTCGCCGGATATGGCATCAAGGTCAACGGCGGGCGCGACCACTCGCTGCGCTGCAATCTGGTCGCCTGCAGCGGCGGGGCGCTCATCGCGGCGGACTGGGGGCTGTATGAGTTGCGCACGCAGGAGTGGCTGCTGCAGACCCGGCACACCGCGCTGCTCACGGTGGGCTACCGCGCCGAGCCGTGGCTCTCGCGTTACCCGGCCTGTGCGGCGATCCCCGACACCTGGGCGGCGGTGAAAGCGGAGGCCGAGACGTGGCTCACGCCCCGGGGGTGCGAATTCGCCGGGAATCTCGTCTGGCAATCGCGCAAGCCGTGGATCGACGGCGAGTCCATCGTCCAACGCTACTTCGAACGTGGTGCGGTCGTCGCCACGGAGAACCTGCCCGATGCCGATCCGCTCTTTATCGACGAAGCTGCCGGCGATCTGCGGCTGCGGCCGGAATCGCCCGCGTTCGCGCTCCCCGGGTGGGAGGAAATCCCCTTCGCCCGCATCGGCGTGCGGGAGTGAAATGACGACGGCGGGCGCTCCTTCAGAACGACCCACGCGCACGTGGGTTCGGCGGCGCGTTGCCGAACATTCAATATTCAACATCCAATCTCGAAGGAGAGAAGCGGTGATGGGAATTGTGAGACTGCGGGGACTGGTACCGAATGATATCCGTGGCAGGGGGACGAGGGCATCCGCTATCAGGTCATCCGCGCAACTGGGGTTGCGCCGCCGGGAGAATTCATGCACTTGTGAACGCGTCATGAGTAATTCTTTGGATTCACGCCGCAATTTCATCGGTGGATTGGCGGCCGCCACCATGCTGCGCCCGCTCTCTTCCCGAGGTCAGGAATCCACCACACCGCCGGTATTGCGCAAGATCAGGATCGGTTTGGTCGGCTGCGGAGGCCGTGGAGCGTGGATCGCCGGGCTTTTCCAACAACACACCGGATATGAATTCCATGCCGTGGCCGATTATTTC
The DNA here is from genome assembly GCA_947491475.1 of Akkermansiaceae bacterium. GTDB lineage: Bacteria > Verrucomicrobiota > Verrucomicrobiia > Verrucomicrobiales > Akkermansiaceae > Luteolibacter. The sequence goes on from CANLKN010000026.1 coordinate 38,451, forward strand.
CAGGAAGTCGCGGACCGCGGTGGAGACTCGCTCGGGGTGGACAAGAGTCGCAGGTTTTCGGGACTTTCCGGATACCGGAAACTCATCGAAAGCGGCGTGGAGGCGGTGATTTTCGAAACGCCGCCCTATTTCCTTCCCGAACAGGCTGCCGCCGCAGTGGCGGCCGGGCTTCACGTTTTCATGGCAAAACCGGTCGCGGTGGACGTCCCTGGCTGCCTCGCCATCGAAGCCGCGGGAAAACTGGCCACTGGAAAACAACGCGTGTTTCTGGTCGATTACCAGATGCCCACGGAGCCCTCGAACATCGAGGTTGTCAAACGCATCCGCGAGGGAGCTATCGGCGAATTGGCACAAATCCAGACCTTCGGCGTGGGCTCCGGAAGCGCGGACTTGCCCAAAACATCGACCATCGAGAGCCGCCTGCAAAACCTCATATGGATCAACGACATCTCTCTCGGCTGTGATTACATCGGAAACTATGACATCCATGCCATCGACACCGCCCTCTGGGTCACGGGCGAGCGCCCGCTCTCCGCATCCGGATCCTCTCGCATCATGCGGGCGGATCCCCATGGCGACTCGCGCGACGTGTGCTCGGTGATCTATCAGTATCCCGGCGGCCTCGTTCACAATCATTTCGGACAGTCGCTCAACAACATCGCCACGGCGAGCCTCATGGCCGTGGTCCATGGCCGGATCGCCCACGCGCAGGTGAATTACTGGGGCAAGTCCTTTGTGCGTGGAGGACCGGCACAATACAACGGCGGCGATATTCCCAATCTCTATCAGACCGGGGCGGAGCGGAATATCGCCACCTTCCATAGCCAGATCAGCACCGGCGATTTCACCAACGCCACCGTGCGGCGCTCGGTGGACGGCTGCCTTGCCTGCATTCTCGGCCGCGAAGCCGCCGCCCGCCATGGCACGCTCACCATGGATGAGTTGTTGAAGGAGAACCGCCGCCTCGAAGTCAATCTGGAGGGCCTCAAGGCATAACTCCTCTCCACCGGCTCATCCCCATTGCATGGCTTTGCGGTGTGTCGTTCGCCGCTGCGGCGGAACAGCCCCTGTTCGCCATGGATACCGGCACCCGCGATGCCACGCACCAGACGGCCGAAGCTCAGGTGGCATTGGCCAAGGAAATCGGATTCGCCGGCATCGCCCCCACCTACAGCACGCCCGAAAATTATAACGGACAGAAATAATAAAATATTGTGCTTGCCTTGGTGCTCTGGGATTGATTTTGTCGCGACATGGCGCGAGTGCGATGGATTGTTCCTTGGGCGGATTCGGAGGAGAAACCTGCAATTTATCACTGCATTGCGCGGGTGGTGGACAAGCGCTTTGCTTTCGCGGCGGAGGATAAGGAGCAGTTCCGCACTTACATGCGCATGATGGAGAATTTTTCCGGCTGCCGGGTGCTGGCTTATTGCGTGATGTGCAACCATTTCCACTTGCTGCTGGAGGTGAC
>CANLKN010000027.1 GCA_947491475.1 Akkermansiaceae bacterium
CTGGAAGTCATCTGCGCGAAAACCATGCAGGTGAGTTGCTGTCGGAATCCAAAATGGCGGACAGAGATTGTGGGCTCGTATCGCTTTACTATGCGGTCGAGCGTCTGACGGTGGACCAGGTCGAGAACCTGGGAGAGAATGAAGCGTCCGGAGTTCATGGACGAAAATTCTGGAAAATGCCGCCGCAGAGTTCAAATCCGTCACACGCTTTTCCGTGCCTAATCCACTCATTTGAAATGCTTTCTAGAAACTTGAATTGAATTCAACCGGACACCCGTGATTCAAAATACAAAAAATTATTCTTGCGGGACAGGGGCCTAAGGCTTAGCCCGTAATCGTCATGAGTACAAAAAAGAAAAAAGCAACCGCAACCGGAGTCCGCTATAGCGATGCGCAGAAGAAGGAAATTGTGAACTTCGTCACGCAATACAATAAGGAAAACGGTCGTGGTGGCCAAAGTGCCGCAGCCAGCAAATACAAAGTCACTCCCCTTACCATTTCCGGATGGTTGAAGGCCGCTGGTGCCAAGGCTCCGGGTAAGAAAAAGATTCAAACCCCCGCTAATGCCGCCCCTAAAGCATCCAAGGCTGCCTCTAAAGCCCCCAAGGCCGCCAAGGGAAAGAAAGGCAAGATCGGAATTCGCTACACTCCTGAAGAGAAGAAGGAAGTAGTCGAGTTCGTGACCTCCTACAACGAGGTCAACGGCCGTGGTGGACAAAACCAGGCTGCCAAAAAGTTTAAACTTTCCGTGCTCACCGTAGCTTCATGGCTCAAAGCCGCTGGCGCGAAGAAGCCCGGCAGCAAGAAGATCACTACCAAGGTTCCCAAGGTCGCAAAGAAGGCTGCAAAGAAGACTGTTGTGAAGGCTTCGGGTGATCTGGCCGCTTTCAAGGCAGCGCTCGTCAAGGTGATCAACCAATTCTAAATCAAAACCAAAACCCTCGTAAAAAGCCATGGCCGCATCCGCAAGGGTGCGGCCCTTTTTTGCGGCATGCTACCATGCGATGCCAGTGTGCATGTTCATCCATTGCATGGATTCGCCCTCGAACACAAAGCGTCCGTGGAAGGTGGTTTCCTCAAGCAAGAGCGGCAGCCAATGGCGGTCATCTTCCCACATCTTTTGATAGGGGATGGCATCCAATGGTGTCCAGACCGGCACGGCTTCATCGGTCTCGGTCGGTTTGCCGAGATGATCATCCGCCCGATAGACATGGCATAGGATGTCCGGACAGTCGGTCATGGCGAACCATAGCTCGCCGATCTTGCGCGCTCCGAGCGGGGTGATGAGGAGTTCCTCCTGGCACTCGCGGATCACCGATTCGAGTGGTGTCTCGCCGGGATCGATCTTGCCTCCGGGGCCATTGATTTTTCCCGCGCCGAGTCCTCGTTTTTTTTCGATGAGAAGAATGCTTCCATCCTTCACGATGAACATGAGCGTAGCATGGATTTCACCCTGCCAGACGTTCCAGTCGATTGGGGATGGCGGCGTATGTTCCGGCACAGGTTGCATGGGTGGAGACATCATGGGATAGAGAGACTTTCAGTTGGATCCGTCCGGATCATACATACCGCCGTAGCCGGGGCGGTATAAGTGCAGGGCGGGAAAGATTTCCGCCATCGCCTCGAAGTGTTTGTCCACCGCATAGACGCGACATTGGTTTTCCATGGCAATGGTGGCGATGAGCACGTCGTTCCATGGCGCGGTGACACCGCGTGACTTTAGAAGCGCGAAGTTCACGGCCGCCTTGCGCCAGATTTTCTGGTCGTTGCGGATGTAGGGGAGGATGTTGCACCATGCTTGCAGGCGCTCGCGTTCCTGCGGGCGGGCGCCACCCAGAAACTCCATCTCCACGGGACCGCAGAGTGCCGCCTGGAAATCGTCCAGCAAGCCTCTCAAGGCGAGTTTGACGGCGGCATCGCCCTTGAGGCGGTGCATTTCGATCCAAGCGCTGGTATCTACAATGACCATGAGAAAATCAGCGGTCGTAATCCTCGATTTCGTCGTTGCTCAGTGGATAGTCGCCGAAGTCGCCCTCCATCAGTTTTCGACCGAATTCGCGGGCCATTTGGCGGCGGACGTATTCTTTGGCCGCCTTGACCACTGCCGGACCTTTTTTCCGCTCGCCGGTGATGCGCATGGCGTCTTGCAAGACATCATCGTCAATGTCGATGGTGATTTTCATGAGGTTATTTTACCTTTAAAGTAACACTCTTCAATAAAAATAATAATATTTTTCCACCTTTAGGTGTTCTGCGCGTAATTTTCCACGCTGTCACAGGTGCAGACGAGGTTACGATCACCATGCACGTTGTCGATGCGGCCGACGGACGGCCAGAACTTGTGCTGGCGGAGGTAGGGCAGGGGATAGGCGGCCTGCTCTCGGGTGTAGGCGTGTGGCCACTCGTTGGCGCAGATGGTTTCCGCAGGATGCGGGGCGTTCTTGAGCGGGTTGTCATGCGCGTCGAGTTCGCCGCGGATCACGGCGCTGATTTCACCGTGGATGGAAATCATCGCATCGCAGAAGCGGTCGAGCTCGGTTTTGGATTCGGACTCGGTGGGTTCGATCATCAGCGTGCCTCCGACCGGCCAGCTCATGGTGGGCGCGTGGAAACCATAGTCCATGAGGCGCTTGGCCACGTCCTCCACGGTGATGCCGCTTTGTTCCGATAACGGGCGAACATCGATAATGCACTCGTGGGCGACGAGGCCGTCCTTGCCAGTGTAGAGGATCGGGAAATACGGCGCGAGGCGCTTGGCCACATAGTTGGCATTGAGGATGGCCACCTCGGTGGCTTCCTTCAATCCATCTCCGCCCATCATGGCGATATACATCCATGAGATGGTATTGATGGAGGCGCTGCCCCAGGGCGCGGAACAGACGGCCCCGTCCTTGGATTCCAGTTCGTGGTGGCCGGGCAGGAAGGGCACAAGTTGTTTGGCCACGCCGATGGGACCGACGCCCGGGCCGCCGCCGCCGTGCGGGATGCAGAAGGTTTTGTGAAGGTTGAGGTGGCAGACGTCCGCGCCGATCAGACCCGGGCTGGTGAGGCCGACCTGCGCGTTCATGTTGGCGCCGTCCATGTAAACCTGGCCGCCGTGCTGGTGGATCAGCTTGCAGATATCCTTGATGGTTTCCTCGAACACGCCGTGGGTCGATGGATAAGTGACCATCAATGCGGCGAGGTTGGCCGCGTGTTCGGTGGCGCGCGCTTCGAGGTCCGCCATGTCGATGTTTCCGGAGTCATCACATTTCACGCCGATCACCCTCATGCCGCACATCACCGCGGAAGCGGGGTTGGTGCCGTGGGCGGAAACCGGAATCAGGCAGATGTTGCGGTGGCCATCGCCACGGGACAGGTGATAGCGGCGGATGGCGAGCAGTCCGGCGTATTCACCCTGAGAGCCGGCATTCGGCTGCAAGGAAACGGCTGCGAAGCCAGTCACTTCGGCCAACCAGTCTTCCAACAATCCAAGCATCTCGCGGTAGCCCTGGCTTTGATTGGCCGGCACGAAGGGATGCAGCGATGCGACCTCCGGCCAACTCAACGGAATCATCTCGGAAGTGGCGTTGAGTTTCATCGTGCAGGAACCCAGCGCGATCATCGATTCGTTGAGCGCGAGGTCCTTGCTTTCGAGGCGCTTGATGTAGCGCAGCATCTCGGTCTCGGAATGATAACTGTTGAAGACCTTCTGGGTGAGGAAGGCGGTGTCGCGTGAAAGGTCGGCGGCCCATGAGCAGGCGGGCTTATTCTGCTCTGCAAGCGTTGCACCGAAGATCCGGCAGATGGTGGCAAGGTCCTCGATTTCAGTCGTTTCATCCAATGAGATTCCGAGGTGATCGACATCAATGAAGCGGAAGTTGATGCCCGCATGCGCGGCGGTTTCGATGAGAACCGTGGCCTTGCCTGGAACCTTGACGGTGATCGTGTCAAAAAACGGACCGTCTTCCACGGCGGTCTCTGCATTTTGCAAGGAGGCAGCCAGCCGTGCGGTCTTGGCATGCACTTCGTTGGCGATTTTTTTGAGCCCCTCCGGACCATGATAAACGGCATACATCGAGGCCATCACGGCGAGCAGAACCTGCGCCGTGCAGATGTTGGAGGTGGCCTTGTCGCGGCGGATGTGTTGTTCGCGGGTTTGCAGCGACAGCCGGTAGCCGGGTTTGCCGCGCGAGTCGATGGACACGCCGATCAGGCGGCCGGGCATCTTGCGCTTGAGCGCATCGCTGCAGGCCATGAAGGCGGCGTGTGGTCCGCCGAAGCCCATCGGCACGCCGAAACGTTGTGAGGAACCCACGCAGATTTCCGCACCGAAGGTGCCCGGTGCCTTGAGTAGCGTGAGCGCGAGCAGGTCGGCGGCAACGATGGTCACCGCGCTTGCGGCCTTGGCCTTGGTGAAAAATCCGGCGAAATCATCGATGCGGCCGCGGGTGTCAGGGTATTGCACGAGCACCGCGAAGACGCTGCCATCGGCTGGAAATTCAAACATCCGCCAATCGCCGGTAATCACCTTGATGCCGAGCGGTTCGGCGCGGGTCACCACCACGTCGAGTGTCTGCGGATGGACTCGATCCGAAACAAAGATCGCCTTGCCCTTTGGCTTGCCAGCCAGGGCCAGGCTCATCGCTTCGGAGGCGGCGGTGCCTTCGTCGAGCAACGAGGCGTTGGCAACGTCCAGGCCTGTTAGATCGGTGACCATCGTCTGGAAGTTGAGCAATGCCTCGAGGCGGCCCTGCGCGATCTCCGCCTGATAAGGCGTGTAGGCGGTATACCAGCCGGGGTTTTCCAGGATGTTGCGCTGAATGACGCCCGGCGTATGCGTGCCATAATATCCCTGGCCGATGAATGACTTCATCACGCGGTTTTTCCCCATGATCTCCTTCAACTTCGCGAGCGCCTGATGTTCCGGCAGGGCTTCCGGCAGATCGAGCGCTGCCTGCATGCGGATGCCACCGGGGACGGCGGCGTCGATCAGGGTGTCCAGCGAGGCGTAGCCCGTGAGTTGAAGCATTTGATCGCGGTCCGCACCCAAGGGACCCAGATGACGAAGGGAAAAAGCGGAGGAGTCTGCCATAATGATCGGAGGATGGTGTGTACCGCAGCGGCGCAACGCCCTCTCCAATAGTGGAAAATGTCAGTCGCGCAACCCCTGCCATGATGAAAGGCACAAATTCTCCTCCCATGAGAGACAGAATTGTGGAGGCCGAAATCAATTCCCAGTTCGCCTTCATCATCGGCATCAGCCCGCGAACCCTCCAAAAAACTGGGAACAAGGCCACTGACCCGGAACGAACCCCTCCATCATCACCGGCGTCCGCCGCTGTGAGATTTGTAGCGCCGTTGGCGTCCGTAACCTCCCTGATGGCAATCGGGCTCAAAAACTGAATTTTCTGAATTCTTCTCAGTGCCTTCAGTCTTCCTTTGACTTGATGGCATTACGTCCAAGCGGCAAGGGCTTAACCATGTATCCAAGTTTGCTAGCGCTCACTTTGCTTTGTGCTTCAGTGGTTCCAAAAGCTGATCGTCACAGAGAGAGGCTGCGGGTTTTCAGGGCGCGGGTGCGGACGCCCAGTCGGGAATCGTCCCATTGCCGGTCGCCTCGCCAGCGAGCATCCAGGACAGGTTGAAACGCGCGATGGACCCGCGTCCCCAGATTTCATACTGAAGATAGATCCATCCCTCAGAGGCCGTGCCGGCTCGTCCGGCGGCGAGGGATGAGTAGGCGAAGGAACCGGCATCCACCAGGCGTTTCACCGGCCACGTCTCACCGCCGTCGAAGCTCGCCCAGACCGTTCCGCGCTCGCGGGCGGTGTCGCTTTCGACGTTGCTGAAAATCAGGATGTCCCGACCGTGGACCGGCAACCGGATCAGACCGTGCATGAGGCCGTATCGCGAGTTCGTGTTGCCGTCGGGGAGCACGGGGCTCACGCGAAGATCCCGCCACGTCTCGCCGCCGTCATGGCTCCACGCGAAGTGCTTCTTGAACATGTCGAGACCGTCCGTCCCGAGATGCCGCCTCGCGATGAAAAGGATCCGTCCGTCCGTCAATTCCGTCACCGCCGCCTCGTTGGTGCCGAAGGCGGGGAACGGCGCGCTGGTGTCCCAGGTCCGCCCGCCGTCATCGCTGTAGATTGCGTTGCAAAACGCATCGGCCGGACCGCCAGCAATATTTCCGCCCATGTAGTTGCCTGTCGCCCGGAGCAAGCGGCCGCGCCGGTTTCCGAATCTCAGCGTGATGCCGTGCTCGTTCATGTGCATCGAAGGCACGTGGCCGCTGGCCTTCCGGTGGAGCGGATGAATCACCGTCGCCTCATCCAGCGTCCATGTCGCACCGTGGTCGGAACTGCGGTAGATGCGAGGCGGCGGGCCAGGGGGGTGAGAGTTTTCGACGAAAATCAGGACATCCCCCGTGACTTCGTCAACCGTAACGCCGCCGCCGTGAACCCCTTCCTCCACCAGGCTCTCCGGCTCCCATGTCGTGCCACCGTCGAGGCTGCGGCGGACTTTGTAGCCGCCCCCGGCCCATGTGGCAATGACCGTCCCGTCCAGCGCCACGACGACGTTTGGCATCCGGCCGCCCTCAAAGAGCGACTGGATTTCGAGTTTCGGTTCTCCGAGGAAGGTGGCCAATCCGGACTCCTGCGGCGGCGTCCAGCCGGTCCGCTGTTGGATCGACTTCATGCCCTCAATCGAAACTCCGTAAACCCGCATCGTAGAGCGATGGGGGCGGACGCCGACCTGGCCGAGCGGCCCGGTGAACCCGCGCAGGACATGGATTTCCTTGCCGTCGATCACAAAGCGCAACTGGTCGTCCTCCCGTTCGATCGTTGCGACAAACGGCTCGTTTGCGCGAATGATCTCCGTGGCGGGGCCCAGCAAGACCGCCTTGCGGCCGCCAAAGGCGGGGCCCTCGACGAACAGTTTCCGCCCCGAGCCGTCGAGCCCGAAGTGGTTGGCCTTGCCGAAAAGCACCGACGCGCCGGTGCCATCCACGGCTTCCAGCGCGAGGCGCATAGAGATGCGCCCGGACTCGGTTCCGAACTCATGCGGCAGGAAAAGCGGATTGCCTATGCCGCTGCCGCGCACGAACCCATCGCCGGATTCCCACGCTTTGGTCACTGGCGCGTGGACCTGCCGGTAATACGACAAGTCCGCCGCGTTGAATCCCTCGGCGGAATCCGGCGCAGCGGCCGCGATTGAGGCGAGAGCGGGGACCAGCAGGAGCGTATGGACCGCCCGTTTCGCAAACGATAGCCCGGTTGTCTTCATCTTCGTTGGCATGCTGGCACCATGGCGATCAAATTTGAAGCAATCAATGGATTACTCATAGCCAGATAGAATTACCATCTCAAATTATCAAGATCGGTGTGGAAAACTAAGCTGAAGTTGTGGTCCAGACTTCCCTGATGCGGGCGATGGAATCGCGCCAGCGAGCCTGTTTGTAGATCCAGACACGCACCCAACGGATGAAGCGCTGGGTCAGCTCGGTGACTCTCATTGAGCAATAAACCCAGCACGATCACAGGTGCTTGAGTGACGGTTTCACTCGCGCCCGGCGGCGCGCAGGCGGGCGGCGTCCTTGATCACCTTGCGCTGGAGATTCTCGCGCGCGGCGGCGATCGTTTTCCACAAATCAGGCGCAAACCTCTTGGTGAAACCATGGTTTGCCAGCCATCCGGATAGGGTTGCGAGGTCGTTCTCGTCGCCTAACAACTCAGCCAGTTCCGGCAGGATTGGATCCGCCGTGATGCTGTCCTGCGGCAGGAAAACGATCGCTCCGAGCCATGCCTTCACCGCCTTGCGGGCTTCATGGAAATCCCCCTCGGCGCGGCGGTCGAGTTTGCGACAACGGACGAGGGCCTTCTTTTCAAGTTTGGCGAGGCCTTTGGAAATCCGCTCCGGCAGGTGGTCGGCGGGCAGGCTCTGCAACTCTTCGAGAGCCGCGCTCACGCGGTCCACGCACCAGGCAATGGTTTCCGGTGGCGGCCGTCGCGCGGCGGAGTGGGTTTGCTGATCCAGCAATCCGGCGATGGCGGCACAAATCCCGGGGTCTCCCACCCAGCCGAGTTTGTTCCAGGTGTTGAGGCGCGAGACGGCATCCCGCGGGCCGGACAACAGACGGCCGATCGCCTGGATTTCCAGCGCCGCGCTCTTTCCCAGCCGGAATAATGAGAACCCGCCGCGCAACGACTTGCCGAGCTTGCGGATGGCATGAATCTCCTCCGCCACTCTCCCTTTTGAGTCGAGCAAACCGAGCAGTTGTTGTTTCATCGACTCGCAATGAGTCGTCAATCGTTCACGGGCGAGCAGAGCGGTGGTTTCATCCGGAGTGTGCATGGCCGGATGTAAAGACACGGATTCCCCCGCTTGTCAGTGCGGATCGTGTGACAATCTCTTGAAGCAGGTCACAGCTCGAAGCTGAGCACACGGATGATGCCGGGTGCGGCACGCAGGCTGGCAAGCAGCGCGGCGGGCGGCTCGGTATCCACCTCGATCACCGTGACCGCGCGCGAGTGCTCGGGATCACGGCTGAGCGCCATGTTGGCGATGTTGACCGATGCGCTGCCGAGCGAGGTGCCGATCAGGCCGACAATGCCCGGGCGGTCGTCGTTTTCGACAAATAGGAAACATCCGCTGGGGCTGGTTTCCACGTTGTGGCCGGCGATGTGGACGATGCGCGGGGCCTTGCCGTAAAAGGTGCCGGCCACAGTGCAAACCTCATCGCCTTTTACGGCGGAGACTTCGATCAACTCGGTGCAGTTGGTGGCCAGTGCGACGGTGGATTCGGAGACCTGGAGTCCCAGCGCCTTGGCCACGGCCGGGGCGTTGACCAGGTTCACCTGTGCCTCGTCATGGGCTGCGGCGAGGTAGCCGGTGAGCGTTTTGCGGGTGATGAGCTCGGTATCGAGTTCGGAAACCGGGCCAAGATAGGAAACGCGGATCGCATCGCACTGGGCCGGGGCGATTTTCGAGAGCAGCTTGCCGAGCGAGTTGGCGAGGTCGAGGTAGGGGCCCACGCTTTCGAGCGTGCGGCTGTCGAGATTGGGCATGTTCACCGCATTGCGGATCTCGCCGGTGACGAGAAAATCGCGCACTTGTTGGGCCACTTCGATGCCGACGTTTTCCTGGGCCTCCGCGGTGGATGCGCCGAGGTGCGGAGTGAAAACGGCTTTCTTCGCGCCAAACAACGGAAAATCCGCAGTCGGTGGCTCGGTTTCAAACACATCCAGCGCGATGCCGGCGAGTTGTCCCTCGTCGAGCAGAGCCTTGGCAGCCGCTTCATCCACGAGTCCGCCGCGCGCGCAGTTGACCACCAGCGCGCCGCGATTCATCAGATTGAGGCGTTTTTCGTCGAGGATATGGCTGGTTTCCGGCGTGAGCGGGATGTGCAACGTGACGACATCCGCGCCCGTCAGCGCTTCTTCAGGGCTCTCGGCGAGCTCGACCTTGAGCGACTGGGCGCGGGCGGCGGTGAGGAATGGATCGAAGGCGACAACCGTCATGCCGAAGGCCTGGGCGCGCTTCGCAAACTCGGTGCCGATGCGGCCCATGCCGAGGATGGCGAGGCGCTTGCCATTCATTTCAACGCCTTCGAAGGACTTGCGGTCCCATTTTCCGGCGATCATCGAAGCATGCGCCTGCGGGATGTTGCGGGCCAGCGAGAGCATCAACGTGAATGCGTGCTCGGCGGTGGAAATCGTGTTGCCGCTCGGCGTGTTCATCACCACCACGCCGTGGTCGGTGGCGGCGGCGCGGTCGATGTTGTCCACGCCCACCCCGGCGCGACCGATGACTTTGAGGTTTTTCGCGGCAGCGAAAACTTCGGGCGTCACCTTCGTCTGGGAACGCACGACCAAGCCGTGGTAGCCACCGATGATTTTGAGCAACTCATCCGGCTTGAGGCCGGTGTTGACGTCAACGTCGATGCCCGGAGCGTTGCGCAGGGCGTCCACGCCCTTTTCCGAGATGGGGTCCGAAACCAACACACGATAGTTTGCCATAGGCCATGGGCCTTAAACGACCGCCCCCGGACTGGCAAGGGTTTGAGTGTAAAAAAACCGAATCGCACCGGATCGCGCGCTTGGCTGGAGAGGAAGTGGCGCAGTGTCAGTCCCCACGACGCTTCACCAGCAGCAGGTGCTCGCACGCCATCACGCATTCACCGCGCTGGTTGAGGGTTTCGAGTTTCTCCACCACGATGCCGAATTCCGGCCGCTTGTGATCGCGTTTTTCCGCAATGGTCACCCGCGTGCGGATGGTGTCGCCGATGAATACGGCTTTCGGAAAACGCAGCTTTTCATAGCCGTAGGTAATCGCCAGCGGGTTGATTTCCCCGGCGGTCTGGCCGACGCCGATGGTGAAAATAAGGGTGCCGTGCGCGATGCGCTGGCCGAAGGGCTGGGTGGCGCACCACTCCGCGTCCATGTGGTGAGGATAAAAATCCCCGCTCTGGCCGGCGTGGAGAACGATGTCGGTTTCGGTGATCGTCCGGCCGCCGCTACAGCGGGTGAAACCGATTTCAAATTCTTCAAATGCGAGTTCTTTCATGATTCAAATGCCTAGTGATTGGTGAATGTTCTTTGCCGCCGCGCTCAATGCCGCCAGCACGGTCGCCGGTTTTTTGGCTCCCTTCCGGCTCCGCAGCCAGGAAACGGCGAGCGCCGCATGCACCGCGCCACCCGCAGTACCCACGCGCACCACGGCGTCGTCCACGCCTTCGATCGTCTCGTCGCGCGCCGTCACCGAATGCACGGTTTCATCGAGCAACAACCTGCCCGATGCCGTTTTTTCCGGCTCAAAACCCGCGCCGACCTCGATCAACAGCCGGATGCTCTCCGGGCTCTCCTCCCGCGCGATGACCAGCAACTTGCCGCGATCCAGCACGCTGAGGTGGCAGCTTTCGCCGAGGGTTTCCGCAACTTGCCGCATCGGCTCGCGGGCTGCGGCAAGCAGGGTTCGCAGCGGCGAATGCGCCTGTGCCAACTCGAACAAGCGCAGCGTCGGAGCGTATTTTCCCGATGCTGTGTCGCGCCGCAGATAGGCCCGCCGTTCCAGACACACCAGCATCCGGAAAATCTCCGCGCTGCCGCGGTTCAGGTCGCGCGCCAACTCCGCCAGCGAGAGTGGGGACGGCGCTGCGGCCAGCGCCTCCAGAATGTCCAGGCCCTTCTCAAGGGCCGGAACGGAATAGGACGGCGCGGCTTTTTTCTGCGGTTTGGATGCCATGTCGGATTTGCGGCTTGACCGTCACTAATAAAAAACCATTTTGCCAGTGAAAAATTAACCCGACATGAAAGAGATCGCCATTTCCACTGCCGACATCGCGCCGCTGCTGCCGGAAACCCCGAGCCCGATTCTGATCATCGGCACCGGCGGCATCGTCAAGGACGCCCACCTTCCGGCCTACCGCATCGCCGGGTTTCCAGTTTGGGGTATCTACAACCGCACCCGTTCCCGTGCCGAGGCGCTCGCCACGGAGTATGGCATCGCAAACGTCTTTGATGATCTGGATGCCGCGATCGCCGCCGCGCCGGAAAACATCATCTACGATCTGGCGCTGCCGGCCTCGATGTTTGCCGACGCCCTGCGCCGCCTACCGCAGGGATCGCATGTGCTGATCCAGAAACCGATGGGTGAGGATCTCGCCCAAGCCCGCGAGATTCTCGCCGTCTGCCGGGAGCGCGGTCTGCATGCAGCCATCAACTGCCAGCTGCGCTTCGCACCATTCGTCGCCGCCGCGCGCCGCATCATCGGCGAGGGCCACATCGGCGATCTGATCGACATGGAGATGCGCCTCAACGTGCACACTCCGTGGGGTTTGTTTCCCTTCCTCAACGGCATCCCTCGCGTGGAAATCGTCTATCACAGCGTGCATTACATGGACCTCATCCGATCTTTCCTCGGAGATCCGCGCAGCGTCCATGCACGCACCGTGCCGCATCCTCTGCATCCGCAGCTCGCCTCGGTCAGCAGCTCGATCATTCTGGATTATCCCAATCCGGTCCGCGCCACCATCACCACCAACCACCTGCACCGCTTCGGCGCGAAACATCAGGAAAGTTATCTCAAGTGGGAAGGCACGAAGGGGGCGATCAAAGCCCGCGTGGGCCTGCTCATGAACTACCCGCACGGAGTGGGGGACGAGTTTGAATACTGTCTTCTCGATGATGATGGGAAACCCGGCGAATGGCAGTCGAGCGCCATCGAAGGCTCATGGTTTCCCGAAGCCTTCATCGGCTCGATGGCCCAGGTCCAATGTCACAAGGCCGGCTTGCTCGCCCACATGCTCACCGATGTGGGCGACGTCATTCACACCATGGAAACCGTGGAAGCCGCTTATGAGTCCGACCGCCGCGGCGGCGTGAAACCGGGGGAGGTTTGAACATCCAACACTGAACATTGAACGTTCAGGTAAACTGATTACATATGAAAACAAGCACCACCCACCACTGTTTGTTCAGCATTCAATGTTCGATGTTGGATGTTCAATGTTCATTATTCCCATGACCTCTCTCACCGGCATCGCTTGGAACCACACCCGCGGCTTCGTTTCCGTGGCCGCCTGCGCCCAGCGCTTCGAGGAACTTCACCCGGAGGCGCGCATCACTTGGGAAAAGCGCTCGCTGCAAGCCTTCGCCGACGCATCACTCGCAGATCTGGCCGCAGCGTATGACCTCATCATCATGGACCATCCGCACACCGCTCTGGCGGCGACGGAAGGCCTTCTGCTTCCTTACGAGGATTGGCTGCCCGCGGAATTTCTCGCAGACCAGGCGGAGAACTCGGTCGGCGGCTCGCATGAGAGTTATCGCTTCAACGGCAGGCAATGGACGCTCGCCACGGATGCCGCCTCGCCCATCGCCACCTGGCGGCCGGACCTGATGGATAAACATCAACTCGCGCTTCCGCAAACATGGGAGGAAGTTCTTGAACTCGCGCGCCGGGGCTTCGTGACCGTGTCCGCGTTCCCCATTGATGTGCTGATGCACAGTTATACCTTTTGCGAAGCGCTCGTCCATGCGCCGTTCAGCGGCGATTGCGTCGCACCGGATGAAATCCTCGCCGCCGCTCTCGCGGAGCTGCGCAAGCTCGTTTCCCACTGCGATCCCGCCTGTCTGGAGCGCAACCCGATCCGCACCGCCGAGTGGATGTCCCAAACCAGCGATCCGCGCGCCGCCTATTGCCCGTTCGCTTATGGTTATTCCAACTACTCCCGCCCGCGCTACGCGCCGTTTCCGCTCAAGGCCGGCGGCTTGGTGACCTTCAACGGCAGCCGCCTGCGTTCCACGCTGGGTGGCGCCGGAATCGCGGTTTCATCGAAAACCAAGCATCCGCAGGCCTGCATGGACTTCGCGCGTTTCACTGCCTCGCCCGAGACCCAGATGGGCGTCTATTTCCAATCCGGCGGCCAGCCCGGCCACCGCGCCGCATGGACCGACGACGCGGTGAACGCCGCCTCAGCCGACTTCTTCCGCGATACCCTGCAAACGCTCGATGAATCGCTGCAGCGCCCGAAGCTTCCCGGCTACATGGACTTCCAGGACGCAGCCACGCCGGTGGCGCACGCGGCGGTGCGGGGAGAGGTGGCTGTGGAAGAGGCGGCGAGTAAGTTGAATGAACTGGCGCGTGTGATCAAATGTTGAACATTGAACATCCAACATTGAACACCCAACTTTGAACTGAATATGTCCGATACGAAATATGATCTTGAGGAACGTTTGTTGGATTTTTCCGTGCGCATCATACGCATCTCCGAATCGTTGCCCGCCAGTCGGGCCGGCAATCACGTGGCGGGGCAATTGCTACGCTCAGGAACCGCTCCGCTTTCCATGCATGGTGAAGCACAGGCCGCCGAATCGCCACGCGACTTTCAGCACAAGCTGCGCTTATCCTTGAAGGAGTTGCGCGAAACGCTCCGATGGCTCCGCCTCGTTCAGCGTGTGCCTCTGGTCGAGCCATCATCGAAGCTCGATTCGATTCTCGCCGAATGCGATGAATTAATCCGCATCTTCGTCACCAGCATCCGCACCTCCGAGTCCCGCAGCAAGAAACGTCCTCCATCTTCCTAGTTTTTCAGCATTCGATGTTCAATGTCGGATGTTCAATGTTCCACCTCTTTCCGAATGAAGCCCTTATCCAATCTCACCGTCCTCGACTTCTCCCAATTCCTCGCCGGTCCTTCTGCGGCCATGCGTTTGGCGGATCTCGGGGCGCGCGTCATCAAGATCGAACGCCCCGGTGTCGGTGACATCTGCCGCCAGCTATACATCACCAATCTCAAGCTCGATGGCGACAGCACCTTGTTCCATTCCATCAACCGCAACAAGGAAAGCTTCGCTGCGGACTTGAAGAATCCGGAGCATCTATCACAAGTCAAAAAGCTCATCGCCCATGCGGACGTGCTGATTCAGAATTTCCGGCCCGGGGTGATGGAACGCATCGGGCTGGGATATGATGAGGTGGCGAAGCTCAATCCCAAGCTCGTCTATGGCATGGTCACCGGCTACGGCACGACCGGTCCGTGGGTGGATCTACCGGGACAGGATCTGCTCGCGCAAAGCCGCAGCGGACTCGTCTGGCTGAGCGGCGATGCGGGAAACACACCCACACCGATGGGCCTCGCCGTCTGCGACCTGACGGCCAGCGCGCATCTCGTGCAGGGAATCCTCGCCTGCCTGGTGCGCCGCGGCGTCACCGGACAAGGCGGCAAGGTGGAGGTTTCGTTGCTCGAATCGATCCTCGACCTTCAATTCGAACTCACGAGCACCTTTCTCAACGACGGCGGCAAGCTGCCGGAACGGAGCGCGGTGAACAACGGCCATGCCTACCTCGGCGCACCATACGGGATTTACGCCACCGCCGATGGTTTCCTGGCGCTGGCCATGGGCTCGGTGGTGCAACTTGGCGGTTTGTTGGAACTTCCGGCACTCGGTGAGTTCACCGATCCGGAGTCATGGTTTTCACAACGCGATGAAATCAAGGCGCTGATCCGCGATCATCTCAAGACCCGCAGCACGCAGCATTGGCTCGACCGCCTGGTGCCCGCGGACTATTGGTGCTCCGAGGTGCTCAACTGGCGGCAGCTTTTCGATCATGCCGCCTTCGCCGAGCTTGATTGGGTGATGGAGGTTCAGCGAGAGGATGGCCCGGCGATGAAAACCACGCGCTGCCCGATCACGATTGACGGCCAGCGTTTCAAGTCCGCTATCGGCGCACCGCGTGTCGGCCAGCATACCGATCGCATCGCCAAGGAATTCGGGCTTGTTTGAAATTGTTGTAAGACTGCTTTCACTATCATCGTTATCCTTCCCAACCCACACTTAAATACTCCCATGACACTTATGAAAATCGCACCGCTGCTTTGTATCCCGCTGTCTCTTGCATTGCAGGCGCAGGAGGCACCCGCCAAGTCCTCCACACATTATTCGATCTCTGGAGACGCTGTCACACGCTTGAATGGCGACCGCTTCAACAACCGCCCGCTTTACTGCCACCACCAGCCGGCATTCGCAATGGGAGGAGACCGCCCGTTGGTTTCCCTCGCCAACAATCCGCTGATCTGCGGAACCTTCATGGCGGCAGTGATGCGCGACGGAAAAGGCCGCTGGCTCCATCAATTCGGGGAAACCCGCATGCTTTACCGTCCGGGCCGCCTCGAGTGGCAGTTGAGCGATCCCTCGTTGCCCGGTCTGACGGCAACCCTCGAACTGGTCACGATGGACCAAACCGCGGGAATGGTCGTTCGACTCGACATCAGCGGCGCGAAGGAAGGCGAC
This sequence comes from Akkermansiaceae bacterium, assembly GCA_947491475.1. Taxonomy (GTDB): domain Bacteria; phylum Verrucomicrobiota; class Verrucomicrobiia; order Verrucomicrobiales; family Akkermansiaceae; genus Luteolibacter. The sequence goes on from CANLKN010000027.1 coordinate 15,777, forward strand.
CGCCTCCTTTGGTCCTTCGGCGGTGCGCGTCTGCCGGCCGGGGCGACTTCCGGAGGCATGGCGCTTCATGTGTCTCTTGATCCGAACGTTCACCCCGAAACGCTCCAGCGCGGTTTCCTCGCGGAAGATTGTGCGAACAACCAGGCCCGCATTGAAGGCGATGTTTTTCAGGTCGCTCTTGCAGGGCAGCCCCACGTCACGGCCGGGCGCTGCGATACAGCATCGCGGCTTTTCATCGCGGATGCCGCCGCATGGCCCGATCCGGCAACGTTGCTGGCCGCGGCCTTCGCAAATCCGGCCGCGGAGAAACCGCTGCTATGCGGGGTGATCGATTTGCCGTCCGACCTTGCGCCGATGCATTGGGCAATCGAGGATTTCCATGGTGAAAAGCCGACGCCCGAGGGGCTCCAACGACTTGCTGATCCTGCCAAGTCATTCGAGGCCGGTCTCCAGCGCGCCAAGACGCTCGCCGGGCGAGTCGTTGCCGATACTCCGTTCGATTGGCTCGACACCGCTATTTCCGCTGTTTCGGCGAGTATTGATGCCACCTACTATCCGCCGGTTTATGTTCATGGCGGCATGGCGTGGAATGTGCCCTATCCCGGTTGGCGCACAACTTATGGTCCGATCGCCTATGGCTGGCATGAAAATATAAAGGCGCAGATCGCGCATTACATCGCCTCGCAGACCACCACTTCCGAGAAACGCTTCGCCCGTGCGGAACCGACGCTTGGCTATGGCCAGCAGGCGAAGGACTCGCGCTTCTACGGCAAGGGCCGCATCCAGCAGGATAACGGATTCTATAACTTCCAAACGCAGTTTTTCGATCAGGCTGTTTATGCCTGGCGCGCCACCGGCGCCCCGGAGCTCGAAAAAATTCTTTTCCCCGCGCTGGAATTGCAACTCGAATGGGCGCGCGATTGTTTTGATCCCGATGGCGACGGGCTTTACGAAAGTTACATCAACACCTGGCCGACCGACAGTGTCTGGTTCAATGGCGGCGGATCGCCGGAGGAATCGTCCTACGCCTATACCGGCCATCGCGCCGCTTCCGAAATGGCAAGGCGTGCGGGCGATGCGGCAAAGGTGGAGTTTCACCAGGGCATGGCTGAAAAAATCCGCAAGGCGATGCTGGATTTGCTCTGGGTCAAGGACCGCGGGCATGTCGGAAGTTATCGCGAGCAACTCGGCCTGAAACGCCTGCACGGCGACGCGTGGCTTTACGGCATTTTCCTGCCCATCGACGCCGGAATCCTGCCGTGGGCGGAGGCCGCCCAAGCACTCCACTACACCGAATGGGGGCTCGAACGCCAGCGGATGCCCTTCGGCGGCCAGCGCTGCTGGACTTCCAATTGGGTTCCCTCGATGTGGTCGGCGCGAGAGATGTTCGTCGGCGACAATCATCACCTCGCGCTTGCCTACTATCAGTCCGGCCTGCCCGAGGCTGCGTGGGAATTGCTTCAGGGAACGACTTTGGAATCGATGTTCAACGAGAAGGTGCCGGGAGCTGTCAACGCGCCGAATGGCGGCACCGATTTCAACGATGCCTCCAGCATGTTCGGCCGGGTGATCGTCGAGGGCTTGTTTGGCTACAAGCCGGACTATCCCAACGGCACGGTTTCATTCCGCCCCGGCCTGCCGGGCGGGTGGGATCAGGCCTCGATTCGCACGCCGGATTTCTCGCTGCGCTTCAAGCGTTCCAACAGTGTCGATCAATACGACTTCACCGTTCGCCAGACGGCTCGGCTGCGTCTTGAACTGCCGGTTCACCGCGGACATGTGAAGGAGGTTCGCGTCGATGGCAAGCCGGCCAAATGGGAGGCCGCTCCCGGCATCGGGCGGACGATGGTGGCGGTCGAAACGGATTCCACGCAGGCCTCATCCGTTGCCATCACTTGGAGTGATGCACCGCAAGTCAGCGGCGAGCCGTCGATCATGGTGAAAGGAAACGTCGGTGACGCAGTGAAGCTTGCTGTCGAAGGCGCGCGCGTCATCGAATTTATGGATCCGCAGGAGGCGCTTCTGGAAGCAAAGCTGGCAGATGGAGCGATCACCGCGAAACTGAATGGCAAGGCCGGCCATCATCTGGTGTTGGCGCTCGCCGAGTTTGGCAATACCCGCCAATGGCGGCAGTTCAAGATTGAGATTCTCGATCCCGCAGGAGATGCCGCCCGCGCCGCGCAAACCGTCGCGGCCGTTCCTGCCGGGGCGACGTGGAAAAGCGTGGATGTCGCCGCCCAACTCAACGGCGACATCCGGACGATTTTCAAACAGCAATACCTCTCGCCGCGTCCGGAGACCAGCTCCCTGCGCATCGGCTCCGATGGCTACTCGCCGTGGACGTTTTACTATTGGGGCATCAAGCCGCCGGAAATCGACCTGGCACACGTCCCCTCGATGATGACGGGAGCAACCACCCTGATTTACGAGGCCGCTGATGATGCCCTGCTTGATGTGGGCGACGAGGTGACGCTGGAGGCTTGGGTGAAGGCCGGGGCCATGTCGAGTGATGGCGGACGCATCATCGACAAGTGCCGCCCCGGGACCTTCGACGGCTACATGCTCGACACCTATCCCGGCAATTCGCTGCGCCTCCACGTGCCCAACGGCGGCTGCGGTTTCGATGCCAAACTGCCAGCCGACCGCTGGACGCATGTGGCCGGCGTTTACAGCGCCTCCAAACGCATTTCGAAACTCTACATCGATGGCCGCGAGGTGGCCTCGAATCCTAACGGCAATTTCGCGCCGCTGGTGAAAAACGATCTGCCCCTGCGGATCGGTGCCGATGCCATGGGAGCCAACCGCTTCAAGGGATCCATGCGGCGAGTGGCGGTCCATGGCCGCGCCTTGGCTGCCGGGGAAATCGCCAGCCGCGCCCAAGGCGGTGCGGTTCCCGACGGCTGCATCGCGGAATGGAATCTCGAAAGTGGCGGAGAGTCCATCCAGCCAGTCACTGGCCAGCTTGCGCTCAGGCGGGCGGGTGCTGCCGGAGGTTTTCTAACGACTCCGCAGGGCGCTCCGTTCGATTGGCCGGGCGGCGAGCGCAACATCGCCTTCACCAGCCAATGGGACAACTGGCCGCGTCTCGTCACCGTGCCGGTGGATCAATCGGCGGAGGCCGCATGGTTCCTCGTTTGCGGTTCGACGAATCCGATGCAGGGCCGCATCGCCAATGGCCGGCTGGTTCTCAAATACGCCGATGGAATCGAGAACGTGCTCGAACTGGTGCCGCCTTTCAACTACTGGAACCTCTGCTCCTATGTCAGGGCGGATTACGATTACCAGCGCGACGCCTTCTGCCTGCCCAAAACCCCGCCGCCGACGGTGCGGCTGGGTATCAACTGCCGGGCCATGGTCTTGAACCGCAAGCTGCGCCCCGGTGTGAAGCTGGAGAGTGTCACCCTTGAAACCTTGTCGCAGGAAGTGGTGATCGGCCTGATGGGCGTGAGTTTGATGAACCCGCAAAAACAACCATAGCCCGAAAAAACATGTCCATTCCCATCCTCGGCATCCTGCTTCACGCTATCGGCGCGCTTGCCGCCGGCATCTGTTTCACCCCGCAGCACAAGGTGCGCAACTGGACCTATCAGTCGTTCTGGTTCTGGATGTGCCTCAGCTCCTGGTTCCTGCTGCCGGTGCTCGGCTCGCTGCTCTTCATTCCGGATCTATCCGAAGTGCTCGCAAACTCACCACGCGCCGCGATGGTGAAGTCATTCGGCTACGGCATGGCCTATGGCTTCGGCGGCATGGCCTTCGGCTTCGCCATCCGCTATGTCGGATATTCTCTCACCTACTCGCTGGCGATCGGGCTTTCCGCCGTGCTAGGATTTTTCCTCACCCCGTTGATGCAGGGGAAACTCGGGGAAATCCTCTCCAGCGCCGGAGGAAACGCCGTTCTGGCAGGCGTGACCGTCGGTTTTATCGGCACGGTCCTCTGCGGCCTCGCCGGCCGCCGCAAGGAACGCGAACTGGCGGGCAGCGGCCACGGCGGCACCTTCCGGCCCGCCATCGGCATTCCGCTCTGCGTGTTGGCCGGTGTCCTGTCGGCGGTTTACAGCCTCGCCCTCGGCGCCGCCGATCCAGTGGCCGACGAGGCGCTCAGGAAAGGCGCGAACCCGGAACTCGTCATGAACGTGCGTTTCCTGTTTGCCAGCACCGGAGCCTTCTTCTGCATCCTGCCCATCACCCTGTGGCAGCTCGCGAAAACCGGCAGCCTGCGCGAGCTCACCGGAGCCGGGGCCGATGGCCAATCCGCGCCGAAATCCAACATTCTCTGGAGTTGTCTCGCCGGACTGCTGTGGTATCTGCAATTCATCTTTTACGGCATGGGCCACAACCGCATGGATACGCTCGGCGTCGCGAGCTGGCCGCTGCACATGATCATGCTCATCCTGTTTAGCACGCTCGTCGCCATCATCCGCCGTGAGTGGTCGGGCTGCTCGCCCGCGACGAAAAGGCTCATCACTTTTGCCATTTCCATCCTGATACTCGCCGTGCTGGTCATCGGCTACGGCAACCACTTGAATCAAACCCCCGCCAGCCACTGAACGCCATGAGCAAACCCCACAACACCCCGAAGGAACAACACGCCTCCGTCCCGATCTGGAACGCAGAGGACTGGTATTACGAAGACATCGTCATCGGCCATCAAATCCGCTCGATCCGCCGCACGATTTCGGAAGGCGAGAGCATGCAGTTCAACGCACTGGTGCTCGACATGCATCCCTACGTGGCCGACGAGATTTTCGCGAAGGAACAAGGCATTTTCGGCAAGCGCCTGGTCGCCGGCGCCTTCGTTTTCTCCGCCGGTCTCGGTCTGGTGGCCACCAACTGCGTCAATTCCTTCAGTTATGGCTATGACAAGTTGCGCTTCATCAAGCCGGTTTTCATCAACGACACGATCTACACCATCAAGACCGACTTGGAAAAATCGCCGAAGTATCCCGAGATGGGCCTCTACCGCGCGTCGTATGAGGTCTTCAAAAACGATGGCGAGCTCGTGCTTTATTGCGAGCACATCCAGACCGTGAAATACCGCGATGCCGCAGCCAGCGGCGCACCTGCCAAGCCATGATCATCGATACCCACCAACATCTCATCTATTCCGAGCGCTTCCGTTATGACTGGGCTGCGGAAATTCCCGCGCTGCAAGGGAACTTCCGCCTCAACGAATACCGCGCGGCGGCGGAAGGCTGCGGCATTACCGAGTCCATCTTCATGGAAGTCGATGTACCGTGGGAACAAGCGGCCTCCGAAGCCACTTTCTTCTGCTCTCTGGCAGAGGATCCCTCCCACCGCATCGCCGGTGTGATCTCCGCCTGCCGGCCGGAAAACCCGGGCATGGCCGCATGGATGGATTCAATCGCCCATCCGCGGTTGGTAGGTTTCCGCCGAGTGTTGCACACCCAGCCGGACGAACTCTGCACCAGCGCTTCGTTTCATGAAAATGTGGCGCTTATCGGCCACAAGGGACTGACCTTCGATCTCTGCGTGCTGCCACGCCAGCTCGCCAATGGCGCGGCGCTCGCTGATGCCTGTCCCGACACGGTTTTCATCCTCGACCACTGCGGCGTGCCGGACATCGCTTTTGGCGATCTCACATTCTGGCGCGAACAGTTGAGTGAAATCTCACGCCGTCCGAATGTGAACTGCAAGCTCTCCGGCATCATCGCTTATGCCGCTGGCGAGATCACCGCGGACACCCTGCGCCCGGTGGTCGAGCACGCCATCGAATGCTTCGGCTGGGACCGCGTGGTGTGGGGCGGCGACTGGCCGGTCTGCAATCTCACCCGCGACCTCGGCACTTGGTGCCGTCTTCTCGATGAGATTTTATCCGGCAGTTCTGAAGACGAACTCGCCGGTCTCTATCACCGCAACGCCCGTCGCATCTATCGGCTCAAACCGCTTTCCTGAATCATGAAAACACCCGCTGGCTCCATCCAAGGCATCTTCGTTCCCAACATCGTTCCCTACGATGCCAAGGGCCGCATCGACGAGAACGAGTTGCGCCGCATCATCAGCTGGCTGGCTGGCAAGGGCGTTTCCGGGTTTTATCCAAACGGCAGCATGGGCGAGTTCATCCGCCTGAGTTATGACGAACGCAAGACCGTGCTGCGCATCGTCAGCGAGGAGGCGCGTGGTCTGCCGATCCTCGCCGGCGCGGCCGAGCCAAATGTCGAACTGGTTCTGGAAATGTGCCGCTACTGCGCCGACCTCGGCTGTCGCGCAGTTTCCATCACCGGACCTTATTATTACAAACTCACGCAGGAGAGCATCGAGCAATACTTCCGCGAGCTTGCCGCCAAGTCGCCCATCGACATCGTGGTGTATAACATTCCTGTTTTCGCCAACGAGATTTCACTGCCCGTGCTCGAACGTCTCGCGCTGGATTGCCCGCGCATCGTCGGCACCAAGGACACGTCCAAGGACATGGGGCGCTTCCAGCAGACGCTGCACACCATCAAGCGGCAGCGCCCGGATTTCTCGGTGCTCATCGGCTGGGAAGAACTGCTGTGCACCGGCCTGTTCATGGGCGCGGACGGCGGCACGCTCTCCAGCGCCGGCGTGGCTCCGGAGGTCGTGATGAGCCTCTATCAGAACGCCCGTGCCGGAAACTGGGACGAGGCTCGGCGCATCCAGTTCGAGTTGCTCGATTTGTTCTCGCTGATGGTCGGCGCGCCGAATTTCCCCGAAGGCTTCCGCACCGGCTACGAGCTGCGCGGCTTCAAGGCCGGGCACGCGCGCTTCCCGCTGTCTGCCGGCGAGCAGGACCTCATCGCCGCGATGCGTTCCAAGCTCGCCTGCGCCCTGGCCGCCTGTGGATTCGAAGAAGCCGCCCGCGAATGCCGCGATGGCAGCTGCGCCAAACCCGGTGCCGGGCTCGATGTGGACGGCATCGTCGAGGCCGTGTTGCGCAAGATGTCCGGCGCGAAGGGCTGAATTGCCTGTCGCTTCAGAAGCTTTCTGAAAATGATGGGCAGATTGCCCGATAGCCATTTTCCTGCTGGATGGTGAGGCCTATCAGTCGATCAGCTTGCGGAACCTGGCATAGGCTTCGTCCCAAGCGGCGGTGTCCTGCGGTTGGTAGATGCGGAAATCAAACGAGCGGCGGATCAACTCGCGGCCGGCATGCAGGTCGGCGATGTGTCCTGTGGCCAGCATCTGGGTGATCACATTGCCGCAAGAAGTGGCTTCCACCGGACCGGCTACGACCTCGACGTTGAGCGCATTGGCGGTGGCACGGCTGAGCGGTTCGTTCTGGATGCCGCCGCCGCCGGCGTGCAGGCGTTGAAAATCGCGGCCGGTGAGCGCTTTGATGTTTTCGAAAACCAGGCGGTATTTCAGCGCGAGCGAGTCGGTGGCCACCCGCAGGATAGTGCCTTTGTCCTGCGGCACTTTTTGGCCGCTCTTTTCGCACCAAGCGCGGATTTTTTCCGGCATGCCGCCGGGACTGGCGAAGATCGCATCGTCCGGATCGATGAAGGCGGAAAAAGGTTCGGCGGCCTCGGCCATCGCACTCATGGCGGCGTAACCCACGTTTTCGCCATCGAGTTCCCACTGGCGCTTGCATTCTTGGATAAGCCACAGGCCGGCGATGTTTTTGAGAAAGCGCACCGTGCCTGCCACACCGAGCTCGTTGCTGAACCCGCGCTCCAGCGCATCCGGGGTGGTCACGGCGTCGGGCGTCTCGATGCCCATGATCGACCAAGTGCCGGAGGAAAGCCAAAGGTTGCCGCTGCCTTTCATCGGGATGCCGGCCACGGCCGAGGCGGTATCGTGGCAGGCGGAGGCTACCACCGGGATGCCGGGCTTGCCGATGAATGCGGCTACCGCCTCGCGCACCGGACCGAGCACGGTGCCGGGTGCCACTACCTCACCGAAAATTTTGCGTGGCAGGCCGAGAGCATCGATCACCTCCCATGCCCAATCGCCGCTGCGCGGGTCTAACAATTGCGAGGTGGAGGCGATGGTGCGCTCGACCGCCATCCGCCCGGTGAGCCAGTAGGCGAGCAGATCGGGCACAAAAAGCAGCCGATCCGCTCCAAAAAGCGCCGGGTTTTTCTTCCGCTCCTCCGCAAGTAGATGCAGCGAACTGTTGTAGAAATTCGTCTTGATGCCGGTGTGGGCGTAGATTTCCGCCTCGGGCATCAGAGCGTGCATGGCCTCGGCCATGCCCTCGAAGCGCGAGTCGCGGTATTGATGCGGCATACCGAGCAACGAGCCGTCCGGGCCGATCAAGCCGTGGTCGCAGCCCCAGGTATCGATCCCGATGGACACGATGGAATCGCCGTGGCGTTCCACCGCGCGGCGCAGGCCTTCGAGGATCTCGCGGTAGAGTCCGACGATGTTCCAGAACGAACCGCCGGGCAGGTCGGTGCCGGGATTGTCGAAACGGTGGATTTCCTCGAGTTCGATTTTCGAGAAGTCGGTGGTGGCGGCGATCACGCGTCCGCTGCCGCCACCCAGATCCACGGCGATGAAGGTTTTTGATGGCATGAAATTGCGATGGGTTGGTTTCCCGCAGGGTTCTAAAAACCTGCGGGAATGCAATGCCGAATCTCAAACGCGCACTCCTTCAAACGACCCCAAGCTCAGCCACGCACGGAGCGGTTCGCTACAACGCAGGTTAGGCGTTTTCATGGGCTTATGGAACCTCCGCTCCGCGCCCCGGAAGAATGCTCGACCGTGAAATTCCAACCGTAGGACTCGTGCTTGATGTGCATCTGGCGTGAAAAGGTCGGGGCGTCGGCAGGAACACGTCGGAAGCTGCTACCATCCTGCACGTAGGCAATGGTGCAGTGTTTGGGCTGTGGCAACGAAGCCTCTGTCGTGAGTGGCGGAGTAAAGATAATGAGCGCTTTGGCTAGCGGCCATTTGGTTGAGTTGCTGGCGGAGCCGCCGCGACTCTCAAGCGTGCCGCGCAAGCCGGTTTGCTTGAGTATGGCCATGTCAGCCGGGCCGAGCACCTTGTCGGTGTCCAAAATACGAAGTTCGCCGTCGCCAGGGTGATGCCGAAAATAGAATACCGTCAGATGCTGGTTGCCGGACGAAAGCGAAAGAGCCGGTCTAAACGCGGCCGACGCGAAGACGCTGAGTAAGGCGAGCACAGTCAGCCCCACTGCCGCGCCGCGTGTGGACGGAGTGCGTCTCAGAAGAACGCTAGCTGAAAAGACAAAGGCGGCAGCGATGCACCACACCTGAAGCATGGGGACGCTCATTGCCCCGAACCAAGGTCCAAGGAAAAGCGCAACAGCGCAGGTGCCGAGCCAACCGAACAGAAGTCCCCCAATCAAAGCAAACGCGGAAGCGAGCCAGACTGGCAGCCGTGTAGTGACCCTGAAGGCGATCGCTGTGGCAGGCAGCGCGAGAAAGGCAAAAGGGACGCAGTAAATCGCAAATGGAACTAAGTCGCCGATGCCAAACCAATCGTTGAATGCTACGGCGATGACACTGAATGCCAGCGCCACGAGAAATGTGGCTGCGACGGTTGCGATGCTTGGATTCATAATTGTCGCTTCGAGGAAAAAGCCTAACTAGCGCGATCACCGGTCCAATGCCTATCTATCTGTTCTCCGGCTATACCCGAAGACTCTGATTCCCGTTTTGCTGGACGATTCATGCGATCATGACGTTCCGTCCGGAGGAGGCCGAAGTGCTTGCGGCCTCGATGATCTTCATCGCGTAGAGGCCGAGTTCGCCCGGCGATTGGTTGGCGGCCGTCCCCGCAATGGCGTTTAAGAGATTATGGGCCGGAGCGTGCAAGGGATAGATGGCATCCTCATCCAGCTTCGGGAAAGTCTGCACGGTGCCGGCACGCGGATGGAATTCCATGGTGCCTTCCCACAGTTCCATACACAACATCCCCCCGGTGCCAAACACGCGCAATTCAAACTGCCGGCGCGTTGGCATCGGGTCGCCGGTGCTGGCGAGGGTCACAAGACATCCGTTGCGCAGCTTGAGACACAGTGCGTCGTAAACATCCGTCTCGATTTCCGCGTTGTCAAAGTGCGCGAAGACCTCGGCAGGGTCGGAGCCTGTCAGGAAACCGAGGTAGGCCGCGGCGTGCGAGACCTGGCAGAAAATCTGACCGCCTCCGGCAATGGCCGGGTCGCTGTAGGAATGGATCTCCGGCACCAAATAGGGCTCGACATAATTCTGATCACCGCCTGCCGCAAAGAGTTCTTTCCATGTCCGCCCCCGGTAGAGACCGCCGGAAAAATTCGTGAAGAGAACACTGATCATCTTGAGATCCCCGAGTTGCCCCTCGGCGATCAGGCGTCGGGCCGCGCGAGCGTGGGAAGTATAATGCCAGGGACAACTGATCAGCAGATGACGATCCTTCTTCCGCGCCAGTTCCACCAGCTCGGCGGCCTGGGCGGCGGTGAGTGTCATGGGTTTTTCCATCAGCACGTGCAGGCCGTGTTCGAGGCAGGTCCGCGCATTGTGATAGTGCATGTTCGGGGTGGAACCATCGATGACCGCGTCCAGCCCCGGAATGCCGACCATCTCCTCGACGCTGGTGACGGCGTGCTCGACATGGAAGTCGCGCGCCACTTTTTCCGCCGCAGCGCGGGAGCGTTTCTGGACAGCCAGAAGCCGTGCCCGCGGATTCTGCTGCAAGGCCGGGAGATGTGCGGTCGTTGACCACCATCCCGCGCCAAGGATGCCGCAGTTGATGAGCGCCTTGTCCGCTGGTTTGCCGGAATAAATGTGGGCTGCTTCGCCGCTTGCCGGAGTTTCGCAGGAGATGTTCATGGGACTGTTTGGATGGCGGGTCGTGTGATCCTGGGTTTGGCCGGCGGCTCGGGAAGGCGGCCGGTGGCCGTCCATCCGGGAACCACCGGAGCGGTTCGCTCGGGAAAGAGGGAAAGCAGGAGCCTGACCGATGTCTCGATCAAAAGGCGTTCGCATTCCGGGCTGACTTGGGCGGGCAGGCCGTAGGGCTTGTGGCCATAGGTGGGTTCGTAGCCTCCGCGCGGATACTCGGCGGCGGTTGGGAAATAGGAGATCTCGCCGTTCGAGTAGCCGGCATAGAGCGTCACATCCGCCGGTGACCGTTCCTTCACGGCCAGTCCGATCTCAGCAAACATTTCTCCCGGCCCCGTGATGATCGCCCCATCGCCGATGCGGATGGCATGGATGGTGCCGCGTTCCGAGTGGCGTGGTGCGCCGCTGAGGAGTTCTTTCTCCACCCGGCGGGCCCAGTTCAAGCCGTGAAACCGAAGAACCCGCAGCGCGCTTTCCGTCGCGCCATCGGCGGCCGCCTGTTCGATGTCCGCTTCGGTGCGCGCAATGAGAGCCTGGATTTCTTCCAGCTTCGGATGCGGCAGGAGGGGAAACTCAACCTCCACGGAGCAAGCCGCAAGCCGCGGCGCAGGCTCATCGCATGGTTCCCAGCGGAAGAGGCGCAGCCCGGTGCCAGAGACAAGGCCTTCCTCGCGCAGGCTCGCGGCCCGCGCCCGGCGGTCGGCAAGGGCATGCAATGCCTCGATTCCGAGCCGGAGACCCATTTCACGCATCGATTCGCCGGTGCTTTCAAACGCCACACGCGGCATGATGTCAGCTCCGGCCCCTTGCAGGAAAACACACTCGCCGCCGGTGGTCTGGCGGATGAAATCGCGCAGGGGACCGGGATAATCCGGCGAATAGCCGAGAATATCCACTCCGGTCGTGACGGGATGGCATGCATAACTCACCACCGTCGCAATCGCGCTGCCGTCCGCGCGCACCGCCTGCAGGACCGGCACGGAAGAATCCACCGCGCCCTCCGGCTCCCAGCCGATCTTGGTTACGTTGCCATCGGCATCCCGCTGGCGGCGGTTGATCGCCTCATCCACGCTGCCCATGCCCCAGCGAATCCAAGCTGGCTCGAGGCGATCGCAGGCCGTCATGCAAGTTTCCACGATTTGCGAGTGAAGGAAATCAATGTATGCCAGCACCTCGTCCGATGGCTCGGGATCGCGTTCGCCGATCAAGCCGCAGAGCGCCCGGCATCCCGGCGGCGCATGGTGGGTGTGACTCCAGTTGAGGACGATTCCCGCTGGGTCCACCCCGGTCGCGGCGGCCACCCGGCGTAGCAGTTGCTCCGCTTCGGCACCTTGGATTCCGATGTTGTCCACGCCGCAGAGGATCACCCGCGTCCCACCGCTGGCGAACGCGACCGCACTGACTTCGAGGGCGGCAAACCGGCTCGTGGCCGGACTCACGCGTTGAACCGAGCCGCTCATGGGCAAACCCAAAGGCGGGTCGATGGATCGGGAGGCAGCCCCCGCATGAAAGATGGTGTCGTTTGTTTTCATGATGATGTGGTTTCCAAGTTGGCTTGAGTTGTGAGGGTTCAAACAGGCGCGTGATTCTCAACCGGCCGCCGCCAGGATCGCAAAGGCCGCGAGGAAAAGGACGACTCCCGCCATCGCCCAGAGGCGGGCATCGCGATGGGCGTGCTTCCATTCGCCGGTGCGAATCCCCCATGCGGCGGAGACGAGGATCGAGATGCCCCCGTTGACCGCCCATCCGTAAACCGCCCCCGCCTGACCAAGCGCGGGGGAAGTCACGCTGTAGGTCACGATACCACCCAGCCATAGGAGACCGAGAGAAGCGGCGCGCAACCAATCGGAAGCAGGCGCTTCGCGGTAGCCCTGCCATCCTTCGCCGTGGTGGATTTTCCATGCGGTTGCGGTCGCATTGATGACAAAACCGCCTGACAGCGCGGGCAGCCAAACCGCCATGCTCGCTGCAACGGGAGTGACCCCGCTGGCTGTGGCCTGTGCGATCATCGGGCCTCCGTAGGCAAATGCGATATTGAGCATGGCTGATAGGGCTCCCGCCATGATGGCGACGGCGACCCCAATGAGCGAAGCCATCAATGTGGGAGCCGCCTTTTCGGCCGTGGCGGCGGCGCGATCCCGCAGGATCGAGGCCCACGAGCTCACGCCAATCGCCACAATGAGCAACCCGAGTCCGGCGGCGAGTTGAGCACCTTCGCCGGGGCCGATCTTGGCGGTGCCGAGGACAAGCGGCCCGACGCTTCCAACCAAGGTCACGGCCCCGCAGACAATCGCGTAGGCGAGGGAAAATCCCAGCCGCGGAATCGACACCGCGAACAGCAACGCTCCAATCCCCCATCCCACACCGCAGCCAGCCACCAGCATCACCGCAACCGGATGAGCCGGGAAAACAGTTTCAAACAGCACCGGAGCAAAGCCGATGGCAAGGCTCGCAGGAATCAGGACGAGTGCGACCACACAGTAAATCAGCCAGGTCTGGTCCCATGCAAGCCGCCGGACCTTTTTTGCGGGAATGGCGAAAGAACCGCTCAGGCAGCCCGCGAGAAGGATGCCGAGCCACGCGGGGTTCATCCTAACCTCCCTGTCTTTTTCGATATCATCATATCAGCTTTTTTGCGAGTAGGACGGGAGTTCCCCGGAGACATAGTTTTGCAGGTCCCTGATGATCGGGTCGTCGATGGGGCTTGCGAAATATTCCCGTGCGGAGGTGAGGAGATCGTCTGGCGCAAGGGGAATTCCCCGGCGGAAGACGGCTTTCACATTTCCGATATCATCGATCCGCTCAAGCGGATTCCCGACCACCGCCAGGAGATCGGCATCCATCCCGGCCCGGATGCGGCCAATCGTTTTTTCCAACCCGATGAGCCTGGCATTCGTCACCGTGGCCGCCCGCAGCGCATCCACCGGGCGGAGTCCGGCATCCACGTATTGGGCGAGTTCGTCGTGCAGGCCGAAGCCGGGAAGCAGGTTGATAAACGGCGAGTCGGTGCCCGCACCAAGCACGACGCCGCGTTCGTGACATCTCAACAGGAACCGCTTGATATGCGGCATCATCGACTGGAAGCGCAGCCGCTTCGAAGCCTCGCAGCGGCGGTAGGGAAAGCGCTCCCAAATATCGAGCAATTGGGGGTGCAGCCATCGGCGGCGCCCGTCGTGCAGGAACGCATGTTCCATGGCCCGCCCCAGGCGATCCCACACGTTCACGGTGGGATTCATGGCCGTGCCATGCGCAAGAAACCGGTCGATCAGCCGGTCATCTTCCTCCGTGTTGGATTCCCGCCACGCCACGTCGCATCGGCTGAAATGCTCGATCTCATCCAGTCCGGCAATGGCTGCCTCCTCTGCAGAGGTGCTGTTCAGGTGCGCCAGGACCTTGAGCCCGTGCGCGTGGCCTTCTTCGACCCCGGCGCGGAGCATCGGCTCGTTGAGGCTGGCATACAGTTTGATCGCATCGACGCCGTGGGAGACGTTGTCGCGAATCGCCGCCCGCAGGCTGGCCTCATCGGGATGGCGTTTCGCGATCTGCTGCCAGATCCCTTCCATGCCGTCCAGCGCCCAGCCGCAGCACAGGATGCGCGGACCCCGCGCCGGATCGCCGTGGTTTTTCTCCTTTTGTCCGAGAATCCAGCCAAGATCGTTGCCCACATCGCGCACGGTCGTGACGCCGGCCGCGAGATAGGCGGGTCCACAGCTTTCCGCGTAGTGGACATGCGCGTCGATCAACCCCGGCAGCAGGGTGCAACCGGGGAGCTCCCTGCGCTGCACGCCTGCTGGGATTTCACCCGCAGGCAGAATCGCCTCGATCCGGCCATCGGCGATCAACACGGCTTGGCCTGTTAGCATTTGATCCCCATCCCAAATCCGGCTGGGAATCAATGCTTGCCGCTGGATGTTCGGTGAAACGCTCATGGGGTGTGGACCGGCTTTTCGCCGCGGCCGAGAAAACCGAATAGCCGCTCGCGGACGGAGGGATCCCGCAGCGGGATCGCCTGGAGAAAGTTATAACTATAGACGAGGTGGCCTTCGTATCCGCAGGTCTTGCCGGACCAGTCGTAAAACTCGGCACCATAGGGGAAGATATCCACGACGCCGTTTTGGAATCCGCCGCCGTTGGGAAAGAACCCCTTGTGCTGGCGCTTGACCATTTTTTCCAGAATGGCATCGGCGCGCTCGTCGTTGCCCGCCATGTAGTTGGCCACCAGGAACCACATCGTCGTGGAGACAACCGCGCCGCCATTCAGGTAGCGCTGGAAGGTTTCCGAGCCATCAGCCTTCGTCCCGCCCCAGCCCGCGAACTGCAGGTTGGCCGGCACCGGGCGGTAATTCAGCGGCACGCCAAGATCGAATCGATTGAAGCCAGATCCCTGCAAGGCGGTCCAATACTTGTCCAGCATGGTTTTGGCATCCGCCGGTTCCAGCAGGCCATACAGGGTGGCAAGGCTGGTCGGCACGTCGGAATGCACATCGTGCAATGCGCCGTCGAGGCTTCTCCACCAGGCGATCCAGCCGGTTTCCGGATTGAAGAACGTCTTGCGGAACGACGCCTTGAGCTTGGCCGCGCGCCCGCCGTATCGGGCGGCGCCCTCGGCGTCTCCGGATTTCCCGGCAAGGGCTTCGAGGCACTTGAAGGCGCGATGCGCGAGGACGTTCACATAGGCGTTCTTGTGGCCGCTGCTATAGGTGTCGAAGGCCGTGTCGCCAAAGGCTCCGGTGCCCGCGTTTCCGGACAGCTTGGATTCGATCAAGCCGTCGTCATCCACATCGCGGGCTTCCAGATAAGCGATCGCGGGAGCGAGCTTCGGCCACCATTTCTTCATCCATTCCATATCGCCCGTGGCCTCGACCACGCCCCAGAATCCGATGATGAGGGCCGGATTGGCATCCATCGCTCCGGGGTTGCGATTCACGTAGAGCACCTCGCCTTCCGGAGTGATTTTATGGGTGAGGTGATATTCGACCGTATGGCGCAGGAAATCCGCGCCCGCGAGGCCGATGCCGCCCTTCGGCTGGAGCAGGACGTGATCCACCAGCCAGAAGAGGGTGGAACCGACGGGATTGCTGATGATGTTATTTCCCCAGACGCCCGCGAGGCTTCCGTCCGTGCCGTCGGTCGGTCCCCACTGCGAAGTCGCGAGGGGCAGGTTCCACCAACCGCGGCGGGCCTTGAGCCAGAGCTCCTCGCTCTTGCCGGGTGTCGGATTCTCCAGAGTCACCGGCGCGAACCCCATGACCAGTTTGGGCGGCGCATCCGCCGGTGAGCTGAACGCGAGCGTCGTCTCGCGGAGTTTGCGGCTGCCGGTGAAACGCGCCTCGGTGGGCAGCGCGGAGGTCACCGCCATCGTGCCCATGTCGGGCGCGATCAACAAACCGGGAAGACGGCCCGTGTCGGGAAATGTCCAATCCGTCGCGTGAAAACTCGTGGCGCACATGCGGGGATTGAGCTCCAGCGCCAATGTCAGACGCGCATCCGCGCCGGCCTTGATCGGATCCAGTTCCGCCGAGACGGTCAGTTTTCCATTCACCAGTGCGATGCGGAAACTTCCCAACGCCTGTCCTTTTTCCCGCGCCAGTTGGCCGGTGAGATCCGTATTCGTGACGGCCAATGTCTCCACGAGGAGCGGCACATCGGACTCACCCGCACGCAGGGAAAACCGGAATGGCCGACGGAGCAGGTTGTTGCTTTCGCGCCCGCCACCCTCGGTGTCCCAGCCCAGGTGGGTGATCAGCCCGGTTTCTTTCAGCGCCTTCACCAGTAGGCCGGCGGTGGGGGATTCCCCCGCTTGCCCTGTCTGCCGCAAGCTGAGCGTCTCCGCCGCTTCCGCTTTCCGCGGCGAGGGTTCCAGCGAGGAACTCACCAGATCCGCGGCCGGGAACTGCCGTTCCCAAAGGGCCTGGGAGGCAGGCTCATGGACCGGCCATCCGCTCACCTTGCCCGACCCGCTGCTCGTCACCAGCAGCGTGCCGCCATCACGCGACAGGCCGAGGTAGATGACCTGGCGGGCGGCTTCCCCGGTGATCCATGGTTTCGCCGGCGCCGCCCCGTCCGGCTCGGTCCGGAAAATCCCGTCCGCGTTCGTTGAGTAGAAAATCCGGCCGCTGTCATCTTCGAGCACGGCCCAGGGACTGTTCGGTGCCGTGGACAGCACGACCACTGCGGGATCAAAGCCTCCCGCCGGATTGCGCGGAAACCGAACGATGCGCTGGCCATTGAAGTCAGCCGCCAGCAGTCCTTTCGGCGACATCCAAATCTGGGAAAATACGGCACCGGCGGATTCCGCCGCCAAGCCCTTCCACTCGCCGGACAAGGCATCAATGCGATGGATTTTTCCCGCGTCGCCCTCCGCTACATAAAAATCGCCACCGGCTTTGGTGATGCCGGTGATACGCCCCACCGCGCGGCCGCCGCCGTCAGTCCCATGCCAGAAGGTGCCGCTCGGAATGCCGGTCGCGGGATCAATCCGCACGATGGTTCCGCCCTGCGAGGGAGTTCCGGTGCTGGCGTAGATGAATCCATCGGGTCCCTCCTCCATCGCGTTCAATGCTGGCAAGGCTTCGGCGAAACTCCGTGCGGGTGCCCCGGCATCTCCGGGAATCATACTTTGGATGCGCCCCGCCACATGGCTCGCTACGAGGCAGGTCGCGCCAGGGTCAGCCACTGAAGCCGAGTGGGCGGTTGAAGGAATACCTATAGCGGCGATGACCAGGAGTCCGAAGGGAATGTTTTTCATGAAATGGAGGAAAGATTCGATAGGCCCGACAAAAGGGCGCCGGTGCTTTTTATAAACGCACCGACGCCCCTCGGTAAAGCCGGACAGAAGTTGACCGAACAAATTCGAGATCGGCCAATCAGGCAAGTTTCAGACGTCGGCGACGGCTGGCCGCCGCAAAGCCTGCGAGCACCACGAGACCACACGTGGAAGGCTCAGGGACGGCATAAGCAAGGTATCTTGAATCGCCGAGAGCGATGAGATCGTTCTGCACCAAAACTCCACCCGTCGTGTATTGGTCCACGCCGGTGCTCGTGCTCACAAAGAGATCGCTGCCGACTCTCAACACATCGGTGGCCTGCGTCACTCCCGTGGTGATGAAATCCGTGGCCGAGCCGGTGGCGATGTTGATCGAAATCACCTTGTTATAGGCCTGATCGGCAACAAAAAGGGTCGATTCATCCGCGCTCACGGCCAGCCCGCGGACGCCACCGCTCAAGCCCGATGCAATGAGAGTGACGGTGGGTGTTCCACCGACACCGAAGTTGTTGAGCTGGTAAACAAAGCCAGTGTAATCCGTGAAATAGTATCTCCCGGAAACCGAAGATGAGGTAATACCGGTCGCGTTGGTTGGATACAAACTATTTGGCCCGGGATTCACCGGGGTGGTATCGGTGGGATCCGCCGGATTGAATCCGCTGACCTGGGCCGCGCCAAGGCCATAAAAATAGGGATTCGCAATGACCAAGCCGTTGTTGAAGGTGACCCCGATCGTGGCCTTATTGACCCCGGCATAAGTGCTCGACATGATCGTTTTGGACGGGGATGTGCCGTTGAACGCATACTGGACGAGCGGGCCGTTATTGGCGGCGTCCGCAACATAGACATTGCCGGTGCTGTTATCCGCTGCCACTCCCTGCCAACTGGAAACCGATCCAACATACGTATGCTCCAGCACTCCGCCAGAGCTGTAGCGGTAAACGCCGCTCGACGAGCTGACAACGATCGCAGCCTGCGTGGCTGTGAAGGATCCGCCCATGACCAGGGCGGCAAGTGTCATGGTGACGGGCAATGAAGCGCGGGATATTCTTGTTTTCATGATTTTTGGATTGGTTTTTATGATTACTTTCTGATGTGAATTTGCTTTATAGGATTGAAGGTTTTCAGAGGGTTCTTCTTACGGAGTGGCCACCACGCGGGCGAACTTCTTCGTCGCGACGCCTTTCGGAATCGTCACCATGATGGTATCGGGAGCGCCGCCGTTTTCGGCCACGGTGTAGGTGACACCATTGGGTCCGGTGCCGTCGATGGCACCGATGGCGATGTCATCCGCCGGGTTCCAGGTCACGAGATCGGCGCTGACCTGCACCTTCACGGCCACCGGCTGGAGCTCCGATTCATCGGAACGCGCGAAGGTGACGACCATGTCAGTGCCGGAACTGGCAACCGCAGGCCTCACGGACGGGTTGTCGTTGATGGTCGGATCACCGCCGAGCACGAACTCAAGCAGGTTGTTGAGTCCGTCATTGTCGAAATCAACTTCCTGAGCGGTGTTGGTGAAGGGATTGGCGAAGCTTCCGGAAGCCCATGAATCATAGGCGGAGGAAGAAATCGCGAAGTCGGTGTATGCCAGATAACGAGAGTCGGCGAGGAGGATGAGATCGTTCTGCACCAAAACTCCACCCGTCGTGTATTGGTCCACGCCGGTGCTCGTGCTCACAAAGAGATCGCTGCCGACTCTCAACACATCGGTGGCCTGAGGAACGCCCGTGGTGATGAAATCAGTGGCCACACCAGTGGCGATGTTGATCGAAATCACCTTGTTATAGGCCTGATCGGCAACAAAAAGGGTCGATTCATCCGCGCTCACGGCCAGCCCGCGGATGCCACCGCTCAAGCCCGATGCAATGAGAGTGACGGTGGGTGTTCCACCGACACCGAAGTTGTTGAGCTGGTAAACAAAGCCGGTGTAATCCGTGAAGTAGTATCTCCCGGAAACCGAAGAAGAGGTAATGCCGGTCGCGTTGGATGGATAGAAACTGTTTCCAGCCGCCGGGGTGGTATCGGTGGGATCCGCCGGATTGAATCCGCTGACCTGGGCCGCGCCAAGGCCATAAAAATAGGGATTCGCAATGACCAAGCCGTTGTTGAAGGTCACCCCAATGGTGGCCTTGGAGGAACCGGCAGCGTAATTACTCGACATGATCTCTTTGGTCGGGGATGTGCCGTTGAACGCATACTGGACGAGCGGTCCGTTATTGGCGGCGTCCGCAACATAGACATTGCCGGTGCTGTTATCCACCGCCACCCCCTGCCAACTGGAAGTGCTTGCGGCATACGTATGCTCCGGCCAGCCACCCCGATCATAGCGGTAAACGCCGCTGGACGAACTGACGATGAGTTTCCCGGCGACAGGTTCCGGCACAATCGCCAGATATCTGGAATTCGCGAGTGTGATGAGATCCGCCGTGACCAGAACACCTGCTGTCGTGTATTTGCTCACGCCAGTCGAGGTGCTGACGTAGAGGTGATCGCCATCCCGCGCCACATCCGTAGCCCCCGTCACTCCGGTGGTGATGAAATCGGTGGCCACCCCGGACGCAACATCGATGGAGATCACCTTGTCATAAGCCTGATCGGCCACCCAGAGAGTGGATTCATCCGCGCTCAGGGCCAGGCCGCGGATGCCACCGCTCAAGCCCGTGGCAATGGTGGACATCACAGGCGTGCCACCAATCCCCAGGTCGTCGAATTGCAGGATGCTGCCGTTAAAGTCGGTGGCGAAATACCGGCCCGGTGTCGAAGAAGCCGTGATTCCGGTAGCCCCGGATGGATAGTAGCGGCTGCTGGATGCCGGGACGGTGTCGGTGGGAGCCGCAGGATTGAATGCGGTCACTTCCGCCGCGCCGAGACCATAAAAATAGGGAGTGGTGACGATCAACCCGCCTTGAGAGACGATTCCGATGGTGGCTTTTGAGAGCCCTCCGGCGTAGCCCGCGGACATGATCGTCTTGGACGGGGTGATGCCGTTGATTTCATACTGCACGACCGGGCCGTTGTTGGCCGCATCCGCGACAAAAACCGTATGGGTCGTGCGGTCCCACGCCACCCCCTGCCAGTTGGCGGTCCCATCTTCAACGTAGGTGTGCTCCCAGGCCCCTGCGAAGTCGTAACGATAAACACCACTCGACGAGCTGACGATGATGTCCGCATGGACGGTCCCGGTTGAAATGGCCAGGAACGAGGCGGCGAGCGCCGTTTTCAGGCGCGATGAGGTCGAGGATTTCATTGGGATTTTGATGGTTGGGTTGTTGTGAAGAGATTGTGCGAGGTCCGGAATTTAGGACTTTGGCACGCAGGCTCAATCAAATGCTGGGGGGCATAAACGCACAATGAGACGGTCAAAACCGACATGGCCCAGACCAGCCAACCCACTGCATTTGCAAATGTCGCGGCGCTGTCTTCACATCTCCCGCTCGCTGTCGGTCACACGCGCCCAGAACAGATCCAAATGATCGGTCGGCGGCAGAATGTGCGTATTGCCGGGGAACAGGCCGCGTGAAGCCAGGATCGCCTGACTTTTGGAACCGGTTTCAGGATCCACCCGGAGCTGGGAGGCGGTCAGGCCGAGGTGTTTCTTCATCGCGAAGGTCAATTCCTGGACGAATCCGCAAGCGTCTCGGCCAGCAGCACGAGAATATTGAAGATGGCAACCTGCACAGGGAAATGGTATGTCGAGCCAGTTTGGGGCTGGCTCGACGCAGATGATTTCGAAAAGCCAGCTTAATTCTCCAAGGGCGCGATACTCTCCTAACTCCGGTATTCATCACCGCCAAAACGCCACGAGCGCTAATAAATTTTGAGACTCCCTACATTTGAACTTGCAACTTAGGTATAACGATATACTCCTTTCTATGAATCAGCTCACAAAAACCCACATGAAGCGATTTTTTCCAGACCTGCGGCGAAGCTTTGCCGTCTCCGGGAGAGCCTCCAAGACTACAGGAGGCGCTTTCACAAGTCAGGTCGCCAAGGCCTTCACGCTGGTTGAGTTGCTGGTGGTCATTGCGATCCTTGCCATCATGATGACGCTGGTGGTGCCGGCGCTTCCCGGGGTGATGGGAGAGAAGGAAATGACCAAGGCGCTCAATGATGTGGCGGGCGCGCTGGAAGGAGCGAAGGCGGAGGCGGTGGCCCGCAGAAGTTATGTGTTTGTGGGATTCGCCAACGTCATCAACAGCGACAGGAAGGAGGAACTCCGGATCGGATCGGTCATTTCGGCCGACGGCAGTGCCGACAACACCGCCGCCGCAAACCTGCTGCCGCTGGGCCGATTGACCCGCATGGAAAACCTGCGGATGGTGGGCTGGGATGATCTTCCCACGGCGGTGCGGGATCTCGCCCCGGCGGAAGTCCGCAGTCCCGATACTTATATCTCCAATTTCGGCGACAGCCCTGGATTGTCGTTCACCGTGGCAAAACAGGTATTTTCCAGTGGGATACTGATCATTTCGCCCTATGGCGAGATACTGCCGGAGCGCAACGCCCGGATGTTCCGGCCTCAGATGGCAATCGGCCTGGTGCCGCTGCGCGGAAAACAAGTCAACCCGAATGACGGAGCCATCATCATCTCGCAGGGTTTCTCCGGCAGCACTTCCATCATCAGGCCATGATCTCTTCCGGAAGAGCCCGTTTTCCTTTTCAAGGCGCGGCTGGCTGCCGGCGGATCGCTGCGTTCACACTGATCGAAGTGGTGGTGGCGGTGGGAATCATCGGCTTCGCGATGGCAGCAATCATCGGGTCGCTCGCCTCCGCGCTGGACACGCAAAAGCAGGCCACGGATCAGGCACGCGCCGCGCAATTGCTCGGTAGCGCGACCTCCGCGATCTGGGGCGTGAGGAAAACCGCGTCAGGATATGGGTTTCTTCCGCCTTTTGAGAACGTCGATGTGGCCAGTGCGGAATCGAGGTTCGGGCTGACCGAGCAGGGGGATCTCATCGCGGAAAATGATAACTCCCGTACGCGCCGAGCTTCCGTGGTCATCCTGCAACCGTCGCCCAAAGCAGGTGTTCAGAGCCGCCCCGTTTACTTCTCGGTGGCCTGGCCGGGAGCCGCCCGCTGGAAAAATGGTAAATGGGATGAGAAGGCCCGTGGGTCCATGGAATCCGTCGTTTTCTTCAACCTTCCCGGGAATTGAAATGAACTGCCGCTGCCTCACCGTTGGAAATCCCCGACAGTCCGGCCCCTTTGGTCCGGCCCGGCGGGGCTTCACCCTCCTCGAATTGCTGGTGGCTTTCGTGATTCTCACCATCGTGCTCACGCTGACGATGGAAATCCTGATACAAACCACCAACACCACGCGCGTTTCGGACCAGCAGATGGATACTTCCTCCGCAGCCCGGATCGCGCTGGAGGCACTCGGGAAAGACATCGGTTCCGCCATGCTTGACGGTGGAGCCACGATGTTGTTCTCCAGCGGCGGTAACAATGCCGACCCGTCGCTTGGATTTCTAACGACCGGCAGGGCGCGTTTCACCGATACCGCCCGGATCGCCGGCAATCTGCGCGGCAGCGTGGTGGCATACAAGATGCGCGACTTCGAACTGCCCGTTTCCGGAAAAAACCAAACCATCCGCGTGCTCGGACGGGCCGATGGCCGGCTGACCTATTGGGAGAAAGACAGCACCGAAAAGACGGATTTCGATCTGGGACAAATCTTCCGGGCAACTGCCTTGCCCGCCGATCTCTCATCGGCTACCGGCGGCGGGGATGAAAACACCGTGAGTTGGACACCGCTGGGAACCGGTGTCCTGAGGTTTGATGTCGGATTTTTATTAGACGACGGGACGATCACCCAAACACCGCCCCACCATCTGGATTTCGGCACATTTCCCGGCGGGTCACCGCTCAATACCGGCTCCGCCATTCCGGTGGCTTTTGCGGCAGCCA
>CANLKN010000028.1 GCA_947491475.1 Akkermansiaceae bacterium
CTGAAGCCGAACGCGTGCCGCATCTCCGGCACAAACGACGGATAGATGTGGAATTTGTCATCCTTCCACGGTGAGCCGGCTCCATGTGCATCCGGCCGACGCATATAACTGTTGAGAAACGTCGTCACCTGCTTGATCGGCTCGAACCCTTGTTCGCGCAGGAAGACCTCGTCGCGGGAATACATATAATGCCACCACAGGCTCTGCACCGTCCAGGGCGGCACGCACATCATCATGTTCCATGGCGGCGACGGCACCGGCGGCGTGTCGCTCACCTCCGGATAGAGCGACACGGTGTAAGCCGCGCCGGGCAGATCGTAGAACGCGCGGGCATAGCGCTCGTGACACGGCAGCCAGTCGCGGACCATCTGGACGTATGGCAGATGCAGATCCTGATGGTTGCAGGAAAACACACCCCAGATGGTCTGCTGCGCGTTGTAGTCCAGATGATAATCGCTGTGCCATGCCCAGCCAAATTTCTCGGCGACCCATGGGCCATACAAGCCGGGCTGGACTCCGCCGGGTCTCGCGGAGCAACCGTGCAAATACAGGCAGCGATACCAAGCTCGTTCGAGAGCCTGATCCTCCAGGCAAACCTCTGAACGGCTCCAGAAGGCATCCCAATGCGAACGCGCCGCCGCCATCGCCTCGTCGATGGCCACATCGGTCGGTTCCGGCACTTCGCCTGCGTCATGACCGATGGCCGTATCCAGCCCGTGCTCCAACTGAACGCACATCCGGACCCCTCCGTGCCAGCGGACGTTGGGCAGGACCGGCACAATTTCGGCCCCGAGCGAGTTGGGCTCGTCCTCGATTGTTTTTCCGCGCGCGCCGTATTTGGCCATCGCCGCATGGACGCGCTGCAACGCCGCTGCATCAAACGTTCCGGCCACACGCGCGGTCACACGCAACGCGCGGTCCCGCATGGGATCGGAGGGCATGGTCGGCAGAGTCTGGCGAAAAAACAAGTGCCCGCCGGACTCACCGAGTTCCGTCTGTTCCCACGGTTCGGCCTGCCACTCCACGCGGTTGATGATACCGGCGAATGGCAGCCCATCCCCACGCACGACGCGCACCCACAACCGGTCGGCCTGCGGATCGGGGATCGCCTCCAACCGCGCGGCCACACCATCAGCGGTCCGCAGGTTTACCTGGCACACGCCATCGGCCAGACGCACGCGATGGCCGAGCACCTCCAGGGTCCGTCCATCAAATCCCAGCACGAGCGTGCCGCAGGGCCACGGCCGGGGGAACTTCTCGTCGTAGCTCGCATTGGTTTTTTTGGAGTATTCCTCGGTCCACGCGAATGCCCTCTCATCGCCCTGCTCGCGGGCCTTCCACTGTTTCCAAAAATCTTCGAATGTGCCGTAGAGTTCCTCCGGCACCGCGGCCGTGCGAATATCCCACACCGAGTTATGGCCGAAATGCAGCAGCACCGCATCCGGCCGCGTGCGCACCGCGACGCCCAGCGCGCCATTGCCGATCAGCCCGGCTTCCGAGATCCGCACGGCCGGCTTGTCCAGAACGATGTCATGCAGGGAGTAATGATGTGGCCTCATCATCATTTCAGAAAGTATTTCCGAGGGCATAGTATTGATTCATAAGCTGATTTCATAATGCCATCGGCTATTTGATGATTTTGAAAAGTCTTCCGTCGCCGCCTTCAAACGGAAACTGGAAGCTGCTGCTTTTGCCGAGATCCGCAAACGATCCGTCGCTGTGGGACACTTCCTTCAGGCTAACCGGCGCGTCGAACGCGATCGTCAGGGTTTGCACCTTGGCGTTTTCCTTGTTGACCACCATCAGGTAGCGCGCTCCAGCGGCATCCTTGAACAGGCTGACAATGGCATTTCCGCCTTCCACCTTGGGAATCGATCCTCCCGACGGCAGGGGCTGGCAGGAACCGGTGATTTCGCCGACATGGTAAACCGCCTCGCACTCCAGCCCGAGCAACACTTTCGACAGCGCACCGATTTCCTGATTCAGTTTTTTCGCCACCTCATATTCCGGGGTGGGTGCCCCGTCATTGACAAGAAATGCGGGCCAGGCATTCCAGTAGGTGAAGTAGAAAATGCCCCGCGCACCATACGCAAGACAGGCCATCACCCTCAGCCGCGTGTCGTTGGCGTCCGGGTGGATGCACACCGCCCAGGTCTGATGATGCTTCGCCGCAATCGGGCGGAAGATCTCGAGGTTGTTGTAAAAATCCGGCCCAGGAGGCAGTCCCTTTCCCTTGTCGCTGCCCTCGTTCCATTCTTTGAACCCGTTGTAGTTGTCGTAACCGGAAAGGTCGCATTTCACCGTGGACAAGAATTTCTCCACATACTCCTGATAAGTGGCGGTCTGCAACTGCTGGTGCACCGATGCGTAAGTGGGCAGCAAGTTGATGTAGGTGATATGCGTCGGATCTTTTTTCCGGAGGTATTCCACTGTTTCGGCGATGCGCGGGAACAGGCTGGCTCCCGGCTCGTCGTCCACGATGTAACCCAGCAGCGCCGGATGCGAGGCATAGTCGGCGATTGCGGCATCGAGATACTGTCCGATGGGTCCCGGATACTTCTCCTTGTCCCGGACCATCTCCCAGATCCGAGGGTCGGCAACCAGCGCCTTGATGCCGACCTTCTGGCACATGTCCAGGTATTTCAGGTTCTTCTCCTTGGTAAAATCCGTGAGCTTGGTGCCGTCATGATAGGGCATGGCCGCGTTGAATCCGCCGTCCTTGATGTTTTGATAGAGTAGTTCTTCGGTTCGGGCGGAGGGTGGACCGCACCAATAGCTGATGATCAGGTTGTTCTTCAGCCAGTCCTTCGTTGATGCCGGGGTCTCCTGTGCCTTTCCGTCTCCGCTCGCTGCGAAAACCAGGACGGTAGCCAGACAGATTCTGTGGATATGTTGATTCATGGTTGGTTATTTATGTGAAGGACGACTACTTCGTTGCTGTGCAGGGTAATGGTGTTTCCTGAGATCCTGGCACCCTTAGACCACGGGCCGGGCACCTCGTTCACCATAGGTTGGTGGTTCTTCAGCGATACGGTGGCGGTCCTAATCTCATGGGTTGGATTGTAAAGACACACCGTGTGCTGTCCTTCGCCAATCTCATTGATGGCATAGTAAATGCCGTCGCCGCCGACCTGGATCGGGAGGTGCTTCCGCACAGTTGCGCGCAGGTAACGTTGGACACAGTGCAGCAGCTCAAAGGGCGGGTCAGGCCGGTATTGCAGGCGTTTGATCATGTCGAAACCCGGGGCGGTCATGTCATCGGTGAGGCCATGATCGGCAAGGATCATGGTGACCTTGCCGGAGCCAAGGGCTTTTTCCATGATCACGGGATCATGTCCTTCGGTGGTCGCCACGACGTCCCAGCCATCATGGGTCTCCGGCTTGCGCACGGAATAAAACGCTTCGCGAACCTCCTCGTCGGTGGCGGGAATGAAGCTGTGGAAAGCCGGGTGTTTCTCCGCGCTGATGCGCAGTGCGAACCACTGTTCCGCGATTTGCTCCATGACTTTGGAACTGGCGACCAGATGTCCGCCTCCCTCGACATAGGCCCGCAGCCGTCCAAGGAAGTCGCTGTCGGGAGTGTCGTCAGACAGCAGCCAGACAACCGGATAGTCCGCGAGGACGTCGCCGCCCGCATCACTTAGCAGAACATCCACCACATCGCCCTCCGGCGTGGGGGTGATGAACCCGCGCTCATCGCGATAGAATCCCGACCAGGTATAGCCGGGGTAGAACAGGTCGTAGGCCTGATCCATTCCGTGATCCGACGGCCCATACGGAAGGCAGTGCCACACCACGCGATGCTCAAACGAATAGAGATGCCGGGGTGGTGTCCATCCGGCGTAATAATCCAGCATCAGCGCCAGCGGACGGAGCTGCCGGCCTCGCGGATGCGGGCTCCTCGCCCACTGGGTGAAGTCGCGGAGAGCTTCGCCCAGAGGGCTCAACTTGCGCACGCCGGCCTCGTCCAGATCATCGGTATAGAACCCGCCATCCAAGCCGACGACCGCCGCCTCGGCGAAGTAGTTGATCACCCATGTGGCCATGATCAACCCGATGGAATGCCCCTGGAATTTTCCGGCCTTCCAAACGCCCATCTCGCCATCCTCAATCGGCTGCACGACATCGGCGGAGTCGGTATAACAACGGTATCCCCAGCGGTCGAACACCGAGGTGATCATTTTATATTGCAGGCCATACTGTCGGCAGGCACCGCGCAGAAACGAGGTGTAAACCTGCACGTTGAGAAGTGCCTGTCCGATCTCGGCCCCCACCATCCGGATTCCTATCTCATGGAAATAGTGCGGGAAGGTGCAGCCCACGATCGTGCTGGAATTGCCATGCAATTTTTCCATGAGGTCGGCCAGGTAACCGACCAGCAGGTCATGACCTTCCCTGCGGGTCTTGGGCCGTTTGTCGGCATCCAGATATTGCATGACATCGCGCCCGAACAGGCCGTCCCATTCGCCCATATCCCAGCCCCAGAACAGGTCGCCGACCTGTTCTTCGATGTAGCGGTTTTCTTCGCTTGTCAGTTGGCAGGCTATCTTTGCATAACCCGGGCCGTCAGCCAGTTTATCGGACTTGAAAATCGCCCAGAAGTCGAAGGGTTTTCCGAGTTCCCGCAACTTTTTGATCTGCCCGTGCCAGCGTGCGATCAACTCACTTTCGCCCACTGGCGGAAAGGGCACGCCGGGTGTGATGTTAAGAATGAACCCGCCCAGATCCCACGAATCGCCCAGACCCAGGTTGGGAGCCATCAGGTGCATGGCATCCGCCAGATCGTAGTGGAGGAACTCCCGGTCGAAGTTGTGCCAGCTATACTGGGCGATCGTCATGAACCGCCCGAGCTTGATTGTCATTGGTTTCATTTTGTTACCTTCAAATATCGTTTGATTCCCATCACGTTGTTGCCCTTGATCGAAACCCCATACAGCCCGGGGAATGCATCCTCGGGCACACGGATTTTGAAAGCTTGGCCCGCAAGCAACTCCGGCGGCTTGGTGATGGTCAGTCCGGGGGCAATAACCTCCAGCTTGGTCCCGGGATTTTCTCCGGCGAGGGAGCAGGTTTTGACTTCCAACTCATCGCCGGGTTTGGCGGCGGGAAGCGCGTCGAAGCCCACGACGCTGTGGCCGGGCTTGGGAAGCACCGCGAGCATCCAGTTCGACATGCCGGGAATGACGAGCCTGCCGTCCTTCCTCTCCGGCTTGGCACTTGTCCATTCGAGCTTCTCGATGTCGCAGACGGCCATGTCTGGTGAAGCGATGCCGGATTGGGGAAGAGACAGATCGTAGGCGGCACGCTTCGCCGACAGCTTGCCGAAATCTCCCCACGACGAGGTTTGCTGCTCCGGCCTTGCCGCGACGAGCAGGTTGCAGGCGTCACTGCTGAAGTGCCGCGTGTGGATTTCCGGGTCGATGGAGGCAGGTTTCTCTAACACATTGCCCCAGACCAGCGTGTTATGCACCGGAGATTGCGCGCAAAACCAATTCGCTTCTTCGTCGGCAAAGTCACGCTCCCACTGCGAACGACCGCCGGGCAGGCCTGCCAGCGACGGCCACACAACACCGGCCGTGGTCAGGGCGAACGGACGGTAGGATTTCATTGCGATCCGCATCGGCGGGACGTCCTCGGCATAGAACTTGTGCTGGGTATAGGCTGTCGGGCAGTAGCGGCTGTAGAAATCCACTGGTCCCTCCGTCCAAAACATGGCGTCCGCCTTGACCGAATGGACCGCTTTTTCGACCTTGGAAAGAAGCTGCTTCATCCATTGATTGTAGTCATAAGGAGACGCATGATTGTGTTCCGGATTGTAGCAGTCGCGGTAGGAAAACCCCAGCGAGTCCAGCCGAATGCCATCCGCGCCGGTCTCTTGCATCACCCGAGTCGCCACGTCCACAAGATGGTCCTGCCATTCCACGCTGCCCGGGCACATCATATAGAAGCCCTGGTCGGTATAGGGGCCTGCCGTGCCGCCGTCGGCATTGATCACCTGCCATCGCTGGGCCTTGCCCGCTTTCGCCAGCTCGCTTTGCAAAGGGACAATATATCCCTCGATATACAGGCAGGTCCGCAGGCCCAGCTTGCGCGCCGCCGCGATGCCCTCCCTCATCGCCTCGGCACCGCCCAGATCCTCGCGGATCACGTTGTCTCCATCCGTGTGCTTGTTATAGATCATCGACCCGCGGCACCAGAAGGCATACTCGGTCAGATCGACGGGAATCCTGATATTTGCCTGTGGAATATCGCGAAAGCTGTCCAGGAGCCATTGTCCGCCGTGGTCGGCAACGATCCCCGGCCCGGCCTTCTTGAAGTGGATGCCGTTCGCGCTGTCCAGTTCCCTGACCCACTGCGGCACGGGCGCGGGCTTGAACGCGATCTCCGACCAGTCGGCGAAGTCGCGCGCGGTGGCCTTCCAATCGCCACTGTAAACTTTCATCAGGGTCGTCGGCAGCGTGCGGGACTCGCCGGCTGCCAGCATGCGCGGCGGATAATAGCTCACTTTGACCACCGGCTTGTGTTGGATCAGCTTCTTGGCGAGCGACTCGGGATCCTTGATGACCAGGCCGAGCGCGGAGCCAGATGCCGGGTCAAACAGCGAATGCCACTGCATGGACCACTCGGTGGACAGCCCGTAGGTGCGGTCCGGGAATGCCCATGCGTCCATGATCAGTCCCGCCTGATTCAGCCATGTCTGCTTCATCGCCGCATCGGGCGCGCCAAGCTGCACGCCGTCGAGCACGGGAAACTCAACCAAAACGTCCTGCTCACCCGCGCCGACATTTCTCACCATCAGTTGCCATTCCGAGTCTCCAGAATCATTCCGCAGGACCACTTTCAAAACGAACTCAAAGCCCGACGCGGCGTAGTTCATGGTGAGCGATTGGCCTACGTCTTCGCTGAGGGCTTTGGCCGATACCAGTCGGATGCTGTCGGTCCCCAACTGGATGGCCGCCTCGTTGTTGCCTGATGGCAGCCACGGGCTTTTGAATCCAGAAGACACGCGAAACGGTATTCCCGGGCGCGGGGACGCCTTGAGAATATTGTCGCCCAGCTTGCGGTTTTCAATCTTCACCAACTCGCCGGAAGTGCCGTCGAATTCAATCCGGCAGGCATCGTTTTCCAGAATGGCAGGCTCTCCGGCTTGTGTGATAAACGGCGTGACCAGCAGGAACAGCGCCGCGAGGTTGTTCTTCATGTGATTCATAATGTGTTTCGGAGCTTGTGATGCATTGAATGTTGATGCCGCTAAAATCCGTTCGTTTTCCCGTCCGGCGGGCGGTTGTGGATGTTGACGTTGTCGAGGTGGAAAACCGCCGGGCCCTCCGCATTGCTGATAAACCCGAGCCAGTCGAGCGACTTCCAACCAGCTTGGTGCGGGAGTGCGGTGAAGCGGTGCGCGGGCTCGCCGGGCACCTGCACGGTCATGTCCCATGTGCCGGCGGACTGCTCCCCCAGCCCGGCCTTGATCTCAAAGTGGATCCATTGATCCTGCGGTAGCGGCAGGGTTTTGTCCGCCACGCGCAGGACGCCGCCGCTAATGACAAAGCTCGGCCCGGTTAGATACGGCGAGGCATTGTCACGCCATTCTTGCTGGAGTTCAACGCCGGGGCCGATCCGCAAATCGAACGAGCACTGCGACAGTCCTTCCCGGTGCCGCGGCGCAAACACCAGATGCGGATCAAAGCGGGAATTCAGTCCCGCTTGATCGGCAAACTTTAGGCTGCGCCGTCCGCTGGCCGCCGCTTCCTCCGTGGGTGCCAGCGTCCCAGCTTCGCCCCCATTGGAAATGGTGCAAGCGAACTAGGCCGTGTCGGATTCGAAACCCTCTTCGATGTCAAGCGGTGGCACGGGCGGCATGCGCGGAACGAGTGTGAAATCGGCGAATGATGGCTCGGCTGCCAGCTTCCGCCAGGCGGGGCTGCCCTGCACACCGGCTTTGGCATAATCAAACGGCACAAAACCAAGACCCAAGACAGGGGAATCGTCGGCGAGCTTGAAATCCCGCTGTGCCAGGTCGGCAAACCCCGGATCGGCCACCAACGAGTGGGCGTCCTGCCCGCCCGCCTGCCATTCACTGAAACTCTTTCTGTCAAAGTCAGCGCCCTGCCCATCCGCCCGCCAGTATAGGTTCCGGTCGAGCGTCATCTGTCCTTGATGCATTGTGCCTGAAACGAAAGGCCCGGACTGGCTGACCATGATGTTCCGCTCCGCGCGAAACGATTCGTGCGGTTCCACCCGGGAACGCCGTAATACCCCGCCTTGAGAGAAGGCCAGAATATTGTTCTCCACCATATTGTCCCGCCCGTAATGCTGGTAGAAACAGGAATAGAGGATGTCGTGGACCAGATTGTCCCGCACGGTTATCCCCGTGCTGCCCTCGTCCAGATAGATGCCGAAGACCGTAGCAGGGCTGCTGCGCAGGTGATGAATGTGATTGCCGCGAATCACCGTGCCCTCGCTCATGCCCAGCGTGTAAATGCCAGCCATGTCACCCAACACACCACTGCCTAGGTGGTGAATGTGATTGTATTCGATGCGGTTCCGCTTGGCCGCGCTCTCGCCATAACCCCAGCTCCAGCCCACCGAGATGCCGCTGTAAACGAAGTCCGAAATGTCATTGTGTGCGACGACGTTGTCGGAGCTGTTACCGATCCAGACGCCAATCGCTCCGTAGTGAATCCGGCCGCCGCCGCGGATGATGTTATGCTCCACCACGTTGTGGTTGGAAACGCGCCGGGACGGGGCAGAGTCGTTGTCCCAGCCATTCCCAATCCTCACCCCGCCCGCACCGAGATCATGCAGGTAACATTGGCGCACGACGTTGCCGGAGCAGCCGCTGCGAAACCATATGGCATTCAGCCCGACATGTGCGATCTCGCAGTTCTCGAACGTGATTTGCCTGGCGTCGTCCGCCATGACCACCGCCGTGATGCCATGTGCCGCCTGGGCATCCGAGTGGCCGCCGGGCGGCAGGAGGTATTGCCCGTGCAGAAAGCGCAGGCCTCGAAACGTCAGATTTTCCACCGGCTTCTCCGCCTCGCCGGTGATGTGGATGAACTGTTCGACACGCGGGGCGATGACTTCAGCGCGATTCATATCTTCGTCCGGCAAGGGCCAGTAGAGCAAGGTGCCGGCGCGGTCCAGGAACCATTCACCCGGTGCGTCCAGAGCCTCGCGGAAGTTCTCCAGATGATAACGGGATCCAGCGGTGAATTTGATGAACGGCAAGGTGTGGTCATCATCGGTAATGGGCGTCACGTAGAAGTCAGTGTTCTCCGCGTCGTAGATGCGCCCACGATGGCGTGAGATTTCCCAAAAGTGATAGACGACGGCTGTGACATCTCCTATCCGGTCCGCCGGCACCTGGGCCAGCGGCGCGAGGATGTCAGGAAACCCCTGAATCAGCCCATGGCTAAGATCGGCATCTTTTCCCGTTACCGGATCCCTGCCTTTTGCCAGTGCGCCCCGCAGGTAGCTCCAATCCTCGTTCGGCGTGCGCGCGCGGATCGCGCGGCGGCCATTGATCCAGAGTTGCTCGAAATACCACTCACCTGCGGCGACTTCTGGGAACGTGGCCTGCCAGAGGTGCTCCCCCTGTTTTTCCCAGCCGGTGATGCGGGTTCCTCCTGAAAACACCGGCTTCGCGCCAGGGGCCGCCTCGTAGGTCACGCCGGAATCCTCCGGCGTGAATTCCACCGTGCCACGCAAGGGATACGTCCCATCCGCAATGATCACCCGCGCGTCTATCCCGGGTTGCTGCTGCCGCTGTTTTCGGATGGCATCGCGCGCGGCTCCAAGAGTGGCCAGCGGTTTCTCCACCGTGCCGGGATTCGAGTCGCTGCCGTCCACCGCAAGGAAGAGGATGGCTGCTTGGTCGTCCGCTAGGGCGGGCAGATCCATGCACGCCGAAACGAGAAATAGGATAAGCGCGAAAAGTGTTTCCTTCATGGGGATGTCTCCTTTCGATGCATCCTCATCCAGATGCGGCTTCGCCGGGTCGTTCGGCTGATCTCTTTATTCATCATGTGTCTCGCTGAGTTGTGAAAGAGGGATTGGGTTCGTATCCTTCCCGCCGAGGGAACACGCAAAAATGCTGGCATACAAAGGGAGTAGCCCCCAATCGTATTTACCCTTATTTTGAGCCATGCTTGATGCGATTTACGTTTGAAAATCGCTCTTCCTTCAGATTCTTTTACTTTTTATGAGCCTTGCTCAACCATTCCGCCACGCCCTGCCGGTCAACGAATCGCTGTTTCGCACCGCCTTCTAACTGACGCATGCCGGCTGGGATCCGTTCAAGCCCGGCGACTCATCCCGGCGTGGCGACGGGCCGATGTATCGCTTTGAATGGAATGACGGACGCATCCTGCCGGAATTCTGCCTCGCGCTACTGATCGCCGGCAGCGGGGAGTTCGAGACCCGCGAGCACCGCTGCCGCATCCATCCCGGCGATGGTTTCCTGTTTCGCCCGGGCGAATGGCACCGTCCGTCACCAAAGACAGGATGGACAATCCGCTGTTAGGAAATTGCTTTTGGCGGGAGGCTACTGAAACAGCCGTTGGGCCGGACCGGCCTGCCTGTCGTAGCCTTGGCGAAGACTGGAGGGCGGGGAAAAGGGGGGGCAAGGTTCCAGTCTGGCTTCGAAACGGTAAAAGGCAACGCCAGCGACTTGGATGGCGTTACCGGTGTTGGCGGCGAGGGTGAAGATGAGGAAAATTGCGAGGAAGTGGCGGAGATGTGAGTGCATTGGGAGGTGCTTGAAGGCGTGGTGATTCCGTGCCTCATTGGGGATCCAGCACGGCCTCGAAGCGATAGAATCCGCCACCGGGCAGTGGGTTCCCATCAGTGACGGTGACGCGCTCGGTTTCTCTGTCAACTGGGGTGATGATAAAACTCACTCCGGGTTTGGAGGAGGCTCCATATGGGGTGAAGCGATAGATCTCACGCCAACTTTCGGGAGTGAGATCGGATGAGCGCATGAGACGCCAGGATGTGTGGGTCTCGGGGACGGCGGTATTTCGAGAGGTTATGAAGGTGAGGACGGGCTTGCCTTCGGAATTGTGGACGGGGGAGCTGAGGGCGGAGGTGCTGGAGGCGTCCGGCACGAAGGGATTGGTGCCGTGGAGGCGCTCGATGGCGTAGGGGAGGCCGTCGCCGTCGGCATCGGCATTCCAGAATAGCGGCATGTGTTGATAGATGATAGAGGCGTCGTCGTAGGGATGACGATCGCCTTGGTATTCGACGGCTCCGATGTCTCGTGGGCCGATGCACGGGTAGCCGCGCTGGTCATAGTAGAGGGGGGAATAGCCGGGGGAATCGATGGCAGGGCTGCCGATAAGGGGCGGCATGGTCTGGGTGGGGCCTCCGTAGTTC
This sequence comes from Akkermansiaceae bacterium, assembly GCA_947491475.1. Taxonomy (GTDB): domain Bacteria; phylum Verrucomicrobiota; class Verrucomicrobiia; order Verrucomicrobiales; family Akkermansiaceae; genus Luteolibacter. The sequence goes on from CANLKN010000028.1 coordinate 11,380, forward strand.
CCGAGGGGTGCGAGTGAGAGGATGGGTGTGATGAGATTGGTTTCGGGGTTCACTTTGTCGCGCAGAAGGACATCGGGTGAGGAAGGAGCGCCGTTTCCACAGACGAGGGTGGCTCGCAAGTAGGCGACTCCCTCGGCGAGTCCGCCACCGGCGATTTTGGCGGTGTTAGCTGCGATGGTGCAGTTCTCAGCACTGAGTGTGTTGTGAAAGAAGATGCCTCCACCGTAGTCGTTCGCGGTGTTGAGGGCGATGGTGCTGTTTTCGAATATGTTGTAGCCACTGTAGATGAAGATGCCGCCGCCGGAGATTTTGGCGGAGTTTCTGGAGACGGTTGAACTCTTGAGCAGGATGGCATTGCCAGAGCAGTAAACGCCGCCGCCATTGAAAAGAGCGGAGTTTCCGTCAACGGTGGAGCGCTCGAGCAGGATGGATCCATCGGCCAGGTAAATGGCTCCGCCATCTGAGGTAGCGGAGTTGCCGGTGAAAACGCTGTCTTTGAAGTTGGAGGTGGGGCCGGTGCCTGCTTGCATAAAAATCGCGCCACCGCGTCGCCCGTTATTCCCGGTGAATGAGCAACTCTGAATCTGGATCGGGTAAGTCGCATAAATGGCACCACCCTCTAAAACGGCGGAGTTCCCGGTGAAGGTGGAATCCTGGAGGGTAAGAATGGGTAGGCCTGGGCCCGAAATCCTGGAGAAGTAGATGGCACCGCCGACGCCCCGGGCGGAGTTTCCGGTGAAGTGGCATTTTTTTACGGTGAGAATGGTCGTGTCGATGTTGGAGATGATGCCACCTCCTTGTGCATTGTGACCACCGGAGATGATGAGCGAGTCGAGGACGATGGTGCCGGGACCGACACGGAAGACCGTGGTGTCATCGGAGGTTTTTCCGTTGCCTGATTTATCGCCGGAGAGGGTGATGCGGACAGGAAGCGATGAGCCGTCGATGGTGAGGGACTGAGTGATGAGGAGCTCGCCGAGGATGAGTCGGATGGTCTGGCCGGAGAGAGCGGGGGCGAAGGTGACGATGTCTCCGGCGGGCGAATATTTCACGGCCTCGCGGAGGGAGATGCCGGTGCCGCCGCCGAGAATGCGGTTGTCCTCGTCCACCTTGGTGGTGACGAGGGTGCCTTGGGCCGAGAAAGGGATGAGGAGAAGCGCCGGGAGGAGGCGAAGGAGGATGGAGCTGTTAGGAATTTGCTTTTGGCGCACGGTGGAATTCATCTGGAACTTCAGCCATGATATTGTGGATGTGCCGGCCGTGGCGGAAAAAACCGGCATTGCGCGGCGCACGCTCGACCGCCGGTTCCAAGCCGCAACCGGACACAGCGTGCTGGACGAAATCCAGTTCTGCCGCGTGTCGCGCGCCGTCACCCTGCTTGAGGAGACACGCCTTTCCATCAAACACATCGTCCACCGCGCCGGCTTTCGCAGCGAAGAACACCTGCGGCTCACGTTTCAGAAAACCTTCGGCAAAGCGCCACTGGCATACCGTGAAAACCCGTGTCAGCCTCTCAGAGGCAAACTGCCATGAATGCTCGCGGGAGGATTCGATGAAACCCATGAGCACACTTCCCGAGTTGCGCAGCAGCCGTCATGGCCGGAAGCGCGATACTGCCTGCGTGCGCGAGCGGACGTGCAGCTTGGCGTAGATGTGCTGGAGGTGGGTTTTGATGGTGTTGATGCTGACAAACATCTTTCCGGCGATTTCCTTGTCGCTGAAGCCGCGCGCGAGGCAGTCGAGCACTTCGCGCTCGCGCTCGGTGAGTTGTTCTCCCGGCGGCGAAGCGGGGCGGCTGTCTTCATGAAACGAGGCCACCACCTTGCGGGCGATGGGCGCGCTCATCGGCGAGCCGCCTTCCTTGACGTCGCTGATGCCCGCGAGGATTTCCGCAGGAGAAGCCCGCTTGAGAAGATAGCCGTTTGCGCCGGCTTTCAGCGCGTTGAAAATCGATTCGTTGTCCTCGTAAACGGTCAGGATCAACACATGGATGGCCGGGCAGAGCTCCTTGAGCTGGCGCGTGCATTCGATGCCGGAGCGGTTCGGCAGGTGGATGTCCATGATCACGACCTCCGGTTGGCAGCGCGGGATTTCCAGCACGGCTTCTTCCGCGGAGGCGAACGCGCCGAGGCAGCGGTAGCCACGCGCCTTTTCCAGGATGGCTACCAGGCTGGCGCGCAGTTCGCGGTTGTCTTCAACAATGGCGACGGTGGTCATGACTTGCACTTGGGTGGTCTGTCCGGCGGGGGGTGAATCCGCCGCAAGGAATGGGGCAGGGGACGCATGCATCTGCCGCCAGCCTATCCGCAGGAAAACGGGCGTGAATCCCCCAAAAGAATGATTTTCGAGCAAATCGTCGTTTCATTTCAGGGGAACTTCAAGCGTCACGCGGGTGCCGCCGCCGGGCCGCGGGGTGAACTCCAGTTTCGCGCCAAGACTCCCGGCGCGGTGGCGCATGTTTCCCATGCCGTCACCGCCCGTTTCGACGGAGGGCGGCAGGCCGATGCCGTCGTCCTCCACCACGAAACGGATGCCGCCGGGCATGGTGGAAACCCGCAGCCAGACTTCGCCGCCGTGCGAGTGGCGGGCGGCATTGTGCAGGGCTTCCTTGAGCACCAGGAAAAGATTGTGGCGGATCACGCTGTCCAGCGCGTGCTCCGGCAGCGGCTCCTCCAGATCGATGCGGCAGCGCATCCGCGCCGTGCCGAGCAAGTCCTGCGCGAACTGGCAGATGTAGGCGATCACCTGGCTCAGGCAATCGTTCTTGGGATTCACTGCCCAGACGATCTCGTCGATGGCGCGGACCATTTGCTGCGATTTGCGCCTGATCTCCGAGAGTTGGTTCTGGCTATCCTCGCTGCCGGATGGTTCCGCACCGGTGGTTGAGCTAAGCCATGAAATCTGGGTAAGCGTGGCCCCCAGATCGTCATGCAAATCTTGAGCGATGCGGGCGCGCTCGGTCAAAATTGCCTGCTGGCTGCGGAAGCGCTCGATCTGGATTTGATGTCGGCGGCGGATGGCCAAAAGCGTGAAGCCTGCGACCAGTGCGGCCCCCGTAAGCGGCAGGGCGAAGCGGAACCACCGCGTTTGCCAGAAGAACGGCTTCACCACGATGTCCATCGCGCTGCCCGCCTCGTTCCAGACGCCGTCGTTGTTTGCGGCCAGCACGCGGAAAGTGTATTCGCCCGGTGGTAGCAGGCTGTAGCTGGCCGAGCGCTGGTCGCCGCCATCGACCCAATTCGATTGCGCCCCTTCCAGCTGCCATCGGTATCTGACTTTTTCCGGAGCGCTCAGACTAAGTCCGGCAAAATGAAACTCGATGTGCCCGGGCCCGGGGCCGATGACCCACGAGCTGCGCGCAGCGCCGGGAACGGATGAAAACATGGGTGTGAAATCCGGTAGGCGCGATCCATCCACCCGGACTTCCTCGATCACCACCGGCGGCGGCCGCGGATTGACCGTCACCGCCTTTGGATCGATGGCAACAGCTCCGGCGCTGGTCGCAAACCATAGCTGCCCGTCCCGCGCCCGCCAGCAGGCGGGTTGAAAACCCGCCGAGCATTGAGCGGTCGGCAGGCCATCCGCCATATCGAAGACCAAGGCCGTTACCTGCGGAATCCGGCCAGAGAAAAAGCCGCGCAATTCGGCTTTATGCACCCGGGCAATACCATTTTGTGTGCCGAGCCAGAGATGGCCCGCGCCGTCATCGAGAATCTGGGAGATATTGTCGTCCGGCAGTCCGTCATCTTTGGTGATACGTTTGAAAACGCCATCCTTGAAATGGAGCAAGCCCGCACCCAGCGTGCCGATCCATAGCCCGCCTTCCTGATCTGGCTGCAGGGCTTGGAAACTCATCCACGGCGCGGCCCAATCCGGCCGGTAGCGTGTGAACACGCGGTCTTTGAAACAGCGCAACTCGCCCTGCTCCAGACCGATCCACAACGCGCCATCCGCATCCTCCGCCAATGCCAGGACAAACGGCGGATTCTCACGGGTGGCCGCACCTCCGGGAACCACCGGCGAGCGCACCGGGACAAAGCCGTCCGCTTCCTGAAATAACTTGAGCTGGCCTCCCTGCCACAGCCACAAGCCGAACTCATTGCCGATCCACAGTCCTCCACTGCGGCTTTGCAACAGGACACGCACGGCGGAGTTGAACGATCCGGGAAACAGTGCCCGCGTGAAATCCCCCGTGTCGCGCTGCCACAGCCCGCCGAGAATCGCCCCCACCCATAGTCCGCCGCCTTTGCCGGGAAAAGCCACGGTTTCCATGCCTTCGAAATCCGCCGGCATGGAGAAGCGCCGGAAGCCGTCCGCTTCCAACCGCCAGAGCGAATGTTGCGCGCCACCCAGCCAGATGTTTCCCCGTTCGTCCTCGCACAACGAGTGAATCGGTGTAGGAGTGTTGTCGGGACCGGCCGGAAAACTGCGGATGAAACGCGCTCGCAACATGGCCAAACCGCCTTGTTCAAGAGCCGCCCACACATTGCCTTCCTGATCGACAGCCAGCGAGTTGACTTGATGGTCAAGTGGCTCGCGGGAGACCGATCCATCACCGCGCACGTGCCACAGGCCGTGCCCGAGATTTGCGCACCAGACACCGCCATCAGCATCCGGCACCATGAGCGCCTGCGCCGCCTGCGCCGCCTGTGGCACCAGCAGTTCGCGCCAAGGCTCCACCTTGCAAGACCAATCGCCATCCCGCCATTTCCAGAGTTCTTTTTCAAAGCGCACCCAGACGCCGCCATCGGCCGCCGCCGCAAGTTGCTCCACCCGGCCGCTGTCGGATCCGTTTGCCACAGGTTTGAACTCTCCATCAGTCCAGCGGGCGAAGCCTTTCTCAGTTCCCGCCCAGATCATGCCCTCGCGGTCCGAGGCCAGCAGATGAACTACACCGCTGGTCTCGGTGGCGCTGGCCGACAGCGCCACGAACCCGTTTTTCTCCAATTGGAAAACCTGGCCACCACTTGTGCACAGCACCCGCCCCTGCCCATCCACCGCATACCGGGTCAGATGCGAGGCACCGGGCGGTTCCAGATCATCCCATTGCACTGCGCCATCCACCATTCTGCGTCTCAGCAGGCAGCCGCCGAAGGTGGTGAACCACTTCTCGCCGGGACGGTCCCACAACAATTGCATCAGCCAGTCACCCGGTGGCGTCCTAACGCCCGCCCTTTCGAAGTGGAAACTTCCGTTCTGTTGTGTGATTACCGCCCCGCTTAGCAGACTGATCCACAGCGTTCCCTCCCGGTCCACCAACAGCCGGTGGATGCCCGTTTCCAGAATCGCCGGCGTGTTCGCGGGGGTGAAACGCTCGAAATTCATCCCGTTGAACCGTGCCAGCCCGCCACGCGCGGTCCCGATCCAGAGATACCCGTCCGGCGTCTGCGCCACCGTGCGCACCGTGTCTTCCGGCAGGCCGTTGTCGGTCCGCCAAATCCTCAGCAGTGACTCGGCGGGCAAGCGCATCGGCGACAACAGCGCCAGCGCGGCGCAGCACCCGGCCAGGATCCTGGCAAGCGTGCGAAACTGGCGGGAAAGCGTCACCATACGGGAATTTCAGATTCCAATGACTTGTGGCCGCCCCGTCCTTCAGCAAGGCCAAAATAAAAAATCATACTTTCGGGCGATAGACAGGACAGGGGGAGCCAAACCACATTAGCCAAACCAAAAGAACCCCCCAATCCCAACCAACCCATGAAATCCAAACTCTATCTGCGCGCCTTCGGCTTCGCCACCTGCATCGGCTGCCTGCCCCCCCAATCCGCTTCCGCCCAATCGTTTTTTGACAACGGCGGCGGCGACAACCTGTGGTCCAACAACCTGAACTGGAACGGCGACGCGCCACCATCCGGCAACATCGCCATCGCTGGTGGGCTCACCGCCATCTCCAACGGCAATGTAAGCCTCTCCATTGGAGATCTGACCATCGGCGCGGATGGCTCCTTCGGACTGAACGCAGGCCCGGCAGGCGACGGCACCTTGGAAGTGACCGCCGGCACCTTCTCCACCAGCATCGGCATGCGCCTCGGTGTGGCGGCCACCACCACCACCGGCACCCTCACCGTGAAAAACACCGGCACGGTGGACATCACGGCCGGCAATCTTCTCGCAGGCAACTTCAATGGAATCGCCGCGACAGGAGTGATCAACGTGCAAACCGGCGGCACGCTCAACCTGAGCACCACCGGACTCCAGCGCATCGGGCACGGTTCCAGTGGCACCTTGAATATCTCCGGCGGCACTATGAACCAAAGCAACGCCATGCTCGAAATCACCGCTGCCGGGGCACTCAACGGTGCTTTCAACATGTCGGCGGGCACGCTCAACGTGAACCAGGAAATGCGGGTGGGAAATGCCTTCTCGATCACCACGGCCACCCACTCAGGCGGCACGATCAACAAGCTGGCCACCCAGGTCGGCAATTATGTGGTGGGAGCCAACAGCGCTCCGGTCAACTACTCCCACACCGGGGGCACACTCAATGTCGAGGACGGGGCCGGGAGTTTTATTCTGGGCTGGAACAGCGGTGATGTGGAGGGTTTCGGCGGCCAGGTTTACACGCTCAACGGTGGCGACATCAACATCGGCCAAACGTCGAGCACCGGTTTGCGCATCGGCCTCGGCGCTTTCAAGGCGGTCATGAACGTGCAGAGCGGCAACCTGACCATCGGTGTGGGATCCGGTATCGGGCTCCGGATGGGTGAAGACTTCAACGGCGTGGGCAATGCGATTCTGAACGTCTCCGGCGGCACCGTCACGGTCAACAGCGGCAACATGTTTGTGGGCGTTCAAAACACCGTCAACGGCAACAGCAGCGGTCTGGTGACCCAGACCGGCGGCACGGTGACGCTGGCCCCGGGCCAGACCCTGTGGGTGGGAGCCCCGTTCACGACCGCTGTCGGCACTTACAATCTGAATGGAGGCACACTTGTCACTAACAGCTTCGGCATCGGCAGCCCCAACGGCGCTATCAACTGGGGCAGCGGCACCCTCCAGAACAACGGAAACATGACTTTCAACTCGTCAGTGAACATGACAGACACCGGCATCTGGGACACGGCGGGATACACCGCAACCCAGTTGGCGGGCGTGGACATGTCCGGCACCGGCGGCCTGACCAAGACGGGTGCTGGCACGCTCGTTCTCCAGGCAAACAACAGCTACTCCGGCACCACCTCTGTGAACACCGGCACGCTGCTCGTTGATGGAGCCCTGACAGGCGCAGGCGCGGTCAATGTCGCTTCAAACGCTGGCATTGGTGGCAATGGCGACATTTATGGAAACCTGTCAATCGCCGCCGGAGGCAAATTCGCTTTCATTCCGGCAAGCACACTCGGCGTGGTTGGTTCGGTGGTAATCGACGGCACCTTCGGCGTGGCCAGCCTGGTCAATGCGGATCTGACCGCTGTTGACTGGAGCGCGGTTGCCCCTGACACCTATCCGCTCATCGATACGACGCCCACCGACTTCTCGACACTGGGCATCCAGAACTGGGGGGTGGCGAACGCCTATAACCTCGGCGGCGGCAAGAGCGCCTACTTCGAAACCCAGGGCGGCGCGGATCTGGTTCTGGTCGTGGTCTCCGGTGGTGCGAACTACTCGTCCTGGGCCAGCGCCTTCACCAGCCCGGCGCTGTCCAACACCGCATCCACCGCGGATCCTGACTACGACGGCCTGACCAACGCCATGGAATACGCGCTGGGCCTTGATCCCCGTTTCTCCTCCGCCTCGCCCGGCGTCGCCAGCAACGGCGGCAAGACCATCACCTTCACCAAGGGAGCCGAGGCCAAGGTCAACGGCGATGTTACCTATCAGATCGAAACCTCCATCTCGCTCGGTGCGGCGCCAAATCCATGGACGCTGGATGTCACGAATGTCACCGAAGACGTCGACACCATCTCGATCACCTTCCCGGCAGGCCCCTTGAAGAACTTCGCCCGTCTCAAAGTCACCCTCGCCCCTTGAAATTCCCGTCATTCACATCTCCAAACCACGATTCCAAAAATAAAATCCGAATATGAAATTCAAACCATTCCGCACCTCTGCATTCGCCATCTTCATGGGGGCCGCCTTGTCTGGCGTTTCCTCCGCCCAAAGCTATTTTGACAACGGCGGCGGCAACCAATTGTGGTCGAACAACCTGAACTGGAACGGCGACGCGCCACCTTCAGGCAACATCGCCATCGCCGGTGGACTCACCGCCATCTCCAACGGCAATGTAAGCCTCTCCAGTGGAGAATTGATCATCGGCGCGGATGGCTCATTCGGATTCAACGCAGGCCCGGCAGGTGACGGCACCTTGGAAGTGACCGCTGGCACCTTCTCCACCGACGTGGGCATACGCCTCGGTCTTTCGGTCGGCGGTCACACCGGCACCCTCACCGTCAAGGACAGCGGCACGGTGAACATCACGGCCGGCAATCTTCTCGCAGGCAATTACAATGGTGTTGCCGCAACTGGAGTGATCAACGTGCAAACCGGTGGCACGCTCAACCTGAGCACCACCGGTCTCCAGCGCATCGGGCACGGTTCCAGCGCCACCTTGAATATCTCCGGCGGCACCATGAACCAGAGCAACGGCACGCTCGAAATCACCGCCGGCGGTGGGCTCAACGGTGCTTTCAACATGTCGGGGGGAACGCTCAACGTGAATCAGGAGATGCGGGTGGGCAATGCCTTCTCGATCACCTCTGCCACCCATTCCGGCGGCACGATCAACAAGCTGGCCACCCAGGTCGGCAACTATGCGGTGGGTGTGAACAGTTCCCCGGTCAACTACTCCCACACCGGCGGCACGCTGAATGTCGAGGACGGGGCCGGCAGCATGATCCTCGGCTGGAACAGCGGTGATGTCGAAGGGTTCGGCGGCCAAGTTTACACGCTCAACGGTGGTGACATCAACATCGGCCAAACATCCAACGCCGGTTTGCGCATCGGCCTCGGTGCCTTCAAGGCCACCATGAACGTGCAGAGCGGCAACCTGAATATCGGTGCGAATTCCGGTGTCGGACTCCGGATGGGTGAAGACTTCAACGGTGTCGGCAATGCGATTCTGAACGTCTCCGGTGGCAACGTCACCGTCAATGGCGGCAACATGTTTGTGGGCACCCAAAACACCGTCAACGGCAACAGCAGCGGTCTGGTGAACCAGACCGGCGGCACATTGACTCTTGCCGTTGGCCAGACCTTGTGGGTGGCCGCTCCAGCCACCACGGCCGTCGGCACATACAACCTCAACGGCGGCACACTCGTGACGAACAGCATCGGCATCGGCGGTGTCAACGGTGCCTTCAACTTCGGCAACGGCACGCTCAAGAACAACGCCAACATGACCACTGCCGCCGCGATGAACCTGACGGCCACCAGCACCTGGGACACCAACGGATTCAATGCCACGCAACTGGCCGCCATGAACGGCACGGGCGGCCTGAACAAGGCGGGCGGCGGCACACTCGATATCCAGGCAGCCAACAACTACGCCGGCACCACCCTGGTAAGCGCCGGAACGCTGCTCGTCACCGGAAGTCTCGGCGGTGGAAATACCGTCACTGTGGGATCATCCGGCACCATCGGCGGTTACGGATCAATCACTGGCAGCCTTGCCTTCCTGGCAGGCGCGGACTTCCTGGCAGGCGCGGACTTCCTGTTCGATCCGCTCACCACGCTCACGGTGAACGGCGGCACAGTCTCTTTCGGTGGCTTCAGCGTTGCCGACCTCTTCGGGTTGACCAACGCAGTGTCGGAGGGCACCTACACGCTCATCGACGGCTCAGCGACCATTAACTTTGCCAACGTCGCCAACTTCGGTCTGGCCAACGCCTATGATCTGGGTGGCGGAAAGAAAGCCTACTTCGAATCCGGTAGCATGAATCTGGTGGTCATTCCCGAGCCCAGCGCCGCGCTGCTCGGCGGGCTGGGCCTGTTCGCCCTTTTGCGCCGCCGCCGCGCATGATAAGAATTTCCGGAGTTTCCTGGATTTCTCCGGAATCGAAAGGGACCGTCGGTGGGGATCGGCGGCCCTTGTTATTGCAGCAGTCTGCCGCAACTTCTCACAATGATCCGACACATGATGCACCGTTGTTTGTTTCCCGCCTTGGCCGCATGCGCCATCTTCAGTTCCACCGTTCCCGCCGCCGCAGAGGCGGCTCCTGCGGAATCCGTTCTATCAGAACAAGGCTTCCTCAATCCGCCTGATTCCGCCCGTCCGTGGGTCTATTGGGTCTGGCTGCGGGCAAACCTCGACCGCGAGGGATTGAAGGCGGACCTGCAGGCGCTGCACCGCGCGGGCATCCGCGGCGTGCTGGTCATGATGATCAACTTCGGACCGATCCCGCAGGGGCCGGTGGAAATGCACGGCGATGATTTTCATTCCATCGTTCAGGAAACGCTGCGCGAGGCGGCGAGACTCGGCATCGAAGTGAGTTTTTTCACGCAGGAAGGATGGAGCACCACCGGTGGGCCCTGGGTGCCCGTGGAAGACAGCATGCAGATGAAGGTGTGGAGCGAACTGCAAGTCACAGCGGGAACCACCAACCCGACCCTGATGACTCCCTACCAGCGGCACGGGTTTTACCGGGACGTCCGCGTGTTGGCATTTCCGACTCCCGCGAGCGAAAAGAATCCGTTGAGCAAGAGACATCCCGTGGTGCGATTGGCGGATGGCACTGTGGCAAATGCCGCCGCGCTTTGGGATGGCGATGCGGCCACCTCGCTGTCTGTGCCGTCAGGTGATGGCGGAGCGCAGCTGACGATCGAGTTAAGTGAACCGATGGATGCCGGACGGCTGCGTTTCACGCCTGGATCCGGTCCCGTTCTGCAAGGCCAGCCCGCAACGCTGCAGGTATCGGACGATGGCGTGCATTTCCGCGATGTCGCCGCTGCGATCTGGCCCTACTATCATCCGGCGGCGCTGGCGTATCCGTGCGGCGACAGATGGCAGGGTGAGGCGGATTTCAAGCCGGTCTCGGCCCGTTGGTTCCGGCTCGTGTTGCCACATCCGGAGCTGAGCCTGTCCGCACTGGAAATCCTTCCTCCGGCAGCCGGAGATGCGCCGATTCCGGCTGCGGACGTAATTGATCTAACAGCAAAACTCGGACCCGACGGCCGCCTCGACTGGACGGCTCCGGCGGGTGACTGGACGATTCTGCGATTCGGCCACACCGCCATTGGCAGCATGAACCATCCGGCCACGCCGCAAGGAACCGGTTTCGAGGTGGACAAGCTGAATGGTGACGCGCTGGAGAAACACGTCGAAACCGGAATGCTCGGTCGAATCCTCCGGGAGGCAGGGCCACTCGCTGGAAAGACGATCAAGTTCGCACACATCGACAGTTATGAAAACGGCGAGCAAAACTGGACGCATGGCATGGAGACCATATTCCAGAAAACGCGCGGTTATGATCCCACCGCATGGCTGCCCGCGCTGACCGGTCGCACCGTTGAATCGGCGGGCAAGACCAAGGCTTTCCAACAAGATATCCGCCGAACGATCGCCGACCTGTGGGAGGAAAACAATTATGGCAAACTGGCGGAGGTGATGAAGCGCCATGGCATGGGAATGTCCAATGAGCCTTTCGGCGAATTCGTGGCGGACGGCATGCGCGTTTCCGGGTTGGCGGAAATGCCGATGGGCGAGTTCTGGTATCGCTTCGGCCTGCCCGGCGACGGCTACATGACCGGCCCGGTGAAGTCCGCCTCGGCGGGTGCGAATCTTTACGGGAGGAAATATGTCGGCATGGAGGCCTTCACCACCGGCGATTGGTGGGACTCGAGCCCCGCCACCCTCAAGCCGCTCGGCGACCGCGCGTTTGCCGACGGGGCCAACCGGATGATTTTCCATAACTCGCCCGCGCAGCCATCCACCGATCCCCGCGAGAAGCCGGGTTTGCTCTGGACCAATGGGATCTATTTCATGCGCAACCTCACATGGTTCGAACAATCGCGTGCCTGGCTCGATTACCTCAGCCGCTGCCAGTTTCTTCTTCAGCAAGGCCACGCGGTCGTGGATGTGGTGTATTACGACGGCGAGGGCGGTCACCAGTATTTCAACGGAGCCGCCGGCCTGCAGGACGCCATCGGACATGGTCGCAAGTTCGATCCCGCCGACAAGTTATCATTATCCCGCATGTCCGTACGCGACGGCCGTCTCGTGCTTCCCCACGGCCAGGAATACCGTGTGCTCGCCCTGCGGGATGAACAGACCATGAGTTTGGCCGTGCTGGAAGACGTCGCCCGCCTGGTTCGTGAGGGAGCGACCGTCGTCGGAGCGCCGCCCAAAGCTCCGTCCGGAATGGGCGCTACAGAGGAACAGAAAAAACGCTTTCATGAATTGGTGGAAGCGCTGTGGGGCCCCGTTACCGAACACAAACAACCTGTTCGCATCACGGCTAGCAGCACATTTCATGGATTCGATGCGCAAAACCTGGTGAATCGCGCTCAGTTAAACATTCCGCGTGATGGAGTGATGGATCACGCGCTGCTCCAACCGGCGCTCGCATGGTTGAGCCTCGATGAAACGCAGCCGGTCATCGAGCTCGATCTCGGCAAGAGCCTTCCTTCCGACCGCTTGCTGATGTGGAACCATAATGCCCCCGGCGAAAGGGCTAGGGGTATTGCCAAGGCCCGGATATTTACCCGGGAAAGTGATACGGCGGAATTCGAGTTGCTCGGCGAATTCGACTTGGCTGCCGGTCCGAATGACGGCTCACCTGCTTCCGTGGCGGCCACGATTCCGCTCGGGGGACGCTCCGTGCGCCAGGTGCGCATCGAGGCTCTCGAAAATCACGGCGACGCACAATACACAGGGCTCGGCGCGATCGAAGTAATTCCGGTTGAGGATGGTTCAACCGGCCGCGCCTATGGCAAGGGCATGGTTTTTTCCAGCGGAACAGGGTCGCCGTGGAATAACGCGTTTGCCCGCCTCAAGCTGGCGCCGGACTTCGAATCCGAAACCACCAATCTGGTTTTCCATCATCGCAAACAGGCCGGAGAAGATTGGTATTTTGTTTCCAATCAACTCGACCGCCCGCTGGTGACGGATGGTGTCTTCCGTGTTGCCGGCAAAGTTCCCGAGTTATGGGATCCGGTCACGGGCAACCGGATGGACGCTCCGGTTTGGAGTGACGAAACGAATGGCCGCACGCGCATCCGGCTTGAGTTGGAACCCTTCGGCTCGGTGTTTGTGGTGTTCCGCCGCGAGCCGGATTCCAAGCCGCACCTGACTGGAGTGATGGAGGAGGAGATGAATCCTGTTAGAGGAACCGTCGAGGTGCGAAGCGCGATCCTCCACAATCTTGCCACCGGTCAAACCCTCGCCGATCTCACCGGGCAGCTGCGTGGCAGGATCGAGGACGGCAAGCTGGCCGTGGATGCGCTTACGGTGGACCGCTGGTTCAACACGGTCGCCGAACGCAATCTGCGCATCGACATCGACGCGTCGTGGAATGGCGAGCCGCTGAAGCTGCAACTCATCCGCGGCGACACCCTGCAAATCCCGCCGCCACCGAAAGAAGCCGCCGCCGGATTCTTTGCCGCAGGCGCGGACGGTAAGTGCCGCTTGCTGGCTCGCGAAAACGGGGATTTCTCCCTCGCGTGGAGTGATGGCAAAACTACCCGCCAGTCTGTGAAAAACCTTGTCCCGCCGATCACGCTGGATGGGCCGTGGCAGGTGAATTTCGACCCCGCATGGGGCGGACCGGAATCGATTTCATTCCCCGCATTGTCGGACTGGACGAAGCACGATTTGCCCGGCGTCCGCTACTATTCCGGCACGGCCGAATACATGATCCGCTTCCAGCTTCCGCCGCAGTGGATTGAGAAAAACGGAGCGGTCGAGTTGGATCTCGGTGCGGTGGAAACGCTGGCGGAAGTCCAGCTCAACGGAAAGGATCTGGGCATATGGTGGAAGCCGCCTTTCCGTGGAATCATCACCCCGGCGCTCATTGCCGGTGACAACGAGCTGCGCGTGCGCGTCACCAACCAATGGACCAACCGCCTCATCGGCGATGCCGCCCTGCCGGAGGAAAAACGCATCACACGAACCACCATGCGCCCGTATGGCGCGGACTTCCTGCTCGAGCCCTCAGGCCTGATGGGCCCCGTGAAGCTGCGCCGCCTGTCAGTGGTTCACACTCAGCCAAATCCATGACACCTGGATACCTCAGACATCTGGTTCTTGTTTCCGCGAGCGCCATTTTATTTTCCAACCTTCACGCTGCGGAGAATGCAGGCAAGCAGCAGCAGCTTGAGCAGTCGTTCGCAGCCCCCACGGAAACACGCAAGCCGTGGTGTTATTGGTATTGGATCAACGACCACATCACCCGGGAAGGAATCACCAAGGATCTTGAAGCGATGGCGCGCGTCGGGATCGGCCAGGCGGTCATCGGCAATATTTATCTGGTCGGGATCTACGGCTACAACGAACCGGCCGGAAACGTGAAAGTGCTGACTCCGGAATGGTGGCGCATGGTCGATCATGCCCTGACAGAGGGCAAACGCGTGGGCGTGGATATTTCAATGTTCAATTCGCCCGGCTGGGGGCAGGCCGGCGGACCGTGGGTGAAACCGGAGGATTCCAACCGTTATCTCGCGTTTTCCGAACTCCGGGTGATGGGACCGCAGAAGTTCATTGGAACTGTGCCTGCGCCTGGTGAGAATTTTCAGGATGTCGCACTGCTGGCCGTGCCGATGGCCGATCCCGCCAGCCTCGCGGAAGCGGGCGCGGCGCTCACCAGCACGCCGGCGATTCCAGAACCGGAAAACATGATCGACGGCAGCCGCGAAACAAGCGCCACCATTCCGGCCGGCAACTCGTCGCTGGACATCACATTTCCCGAAGCGCGTGAAATCCGCAGTCTCGTGATTCAATTGGCGAAGCACGGCTGGAAGGGCGATGTCAAAGTGCAGTCGGAGCTGCCGGATGGCACATGGCAGGATCTCGGCCACGTGAACGCCAACCGCTGGGATCCGAATCCCGCCGTGGGATTCCTCCCGGCCGGCCCGGTCTCGCTCGCGATTGAACCGACCACCGCAAAACGGTTCCGGATTCAGTTTCTCGGTGTGGAAGGTGCCATGGAAATCTCAAACCTCCTGCTCACTCCCGGTGTCTGGATGGAACAATTCACCGAGAAACAGCTTGGCCGCATCCATCCGGGGCCGCTCACCCCATGGAAGGAAAACATGTGGCCGCAACAGGCGGATGCCACGGGCAAGGCGTTCACGACAGGCGACGTGATCGACTTATCTAACAAGATGTCACCTGACGGCTCGTTCACCTGGGATGTCCCGCCCGGCAAGTGGGCCATTCTCCGCGCCGGAATGCTTCCCACCGGAGCAAAAAACGGCCCGGCCTCGCCGGAAGGCACCGGTCTGGAAGTGGACAAACTCAATGCCGGCGCGGTGCGCAGGTTTTTCGACGCCTACATGGGCAAGGCCGTCAGCATGGCGAGCGCCAGCGGCCATGAATCGCTGGCCTATGTGCACTCGGACAGTTGGGAAACCGGACCACCGGGATGGACGGACGATTTCGAGAAAACGTTCGAGGCGCGTTACGGCTACAGCCCGCGCCCGTGGCTGCCTGTCCTTGCGGGGCGCGCCGTGAACAGCCGCGCGGATTCAGACCGCTTTTTGTGGGACTATCGCCGCCACATCGCCGACCGCACCTCATCGGATTATGCCGGGGAACTGCGCCGCGCCGCCAATGAACACGGACTGCGATTCTCCTATGAGAACTACGGGCACTTCGGCTTTCCCGGAGAATTCCTCCAAATGGGAAAGAATGCCGATACCCTGCTCGGGGAGTTCTGGAAAGAGGGCGAACTCGGCACCATCGAACTGCGTGCGGCGTCTTCCGCCGCGAATATCTATGGGAAAAACCAGGTCTCGGCGGAAGCCTTCACTGCTGGCGGCCCCGCATTCCAAATCACTCCCGCCGCGCTGAAAGCACGGGGCGACTGGGCATTTTGTGAGGGCATCAATCACTTCGTCCTGCATCTCTTCATCCATCAGCCGTGGAATGACCGCGTGCCAGGCATGAATGCGGAATTCGGCTTCGAATACAACCGGAGCAACACATGGTTTGAAAACAGCCGGTCCTGGATCGACTACCTGCGGCGCTGCGGCTTGATGCTGGAGCAGGGATTCCGGGTGGCGGACGCGGCGTATTTCATCGGTGAGGACGTGCCCAAGAATACCGGCATCCGCGATCCGGCCCTGCCGCCCGGCCGCGATTTCGATTATATCAACTCGGAGGTTCTCGCGACGGCCACCGTCCGCGATGGGCTGATCACACTGCCGCACGGCGTCGCCTATCCGGTGTTGGTGCTGCCGCCTCTCGATACGATGCGCCCGGAAGTCCTGCGCGCCATCCGCAACCTCGTCCTCGCCGGCGCCACCGTGCTCGGAAATCCGCCGGAACGCTCGCCGAGCCTGGAAAACCAGCCAAAAGCGGACGCCGAAGTCCGCCAACTGGCCGGAGAACTCTGGGGCAACGCTGCCGAACCGCTGCGCCAGGTCGGCAAAGGCCGCGTCGCGCGCGGCATGAGCATGGAGCAGGTTTATGCTTTGCTCAAACTGCCGCCCGATCTGGAAACCACCGTTCCAATCCTCCACACCCACCGCAGGGATGATCATAAAGACATCTACTTTCTAACAAACCAAGCCAGCGCCGATGTCTCCTTCGATGCGACCTTCCGCATCGATGGCAAAGCGCCTGAAATCTGGGATCCGGTGCATGGAACCATCATCCGTCCGGCGAATTATGACTTTGTCGATGGCCGGGTGCGCATGCCCATGCACCTCGGCCCGGCCGGTTCCGCGTTTGTCGTTTTTCGCGAGGGTAATCCGGCACCCGCCGCCGGGCAGCGTATCGTCGCCTTGCACAAGGACGGCCAGGCAGTTTCCACTTCAAAATCCAGTAACAACGGCATGGAAATTATTTCCGCGAAATACGGGATTCCCGGAGATGATGCACGCACACTCGACGTCCGCGAAACCCTTTTGAAAGCGCTGAAGAGCGGTCAACGTCAAATCCCAATCGCGTCGTTCGCCACGCCAAGTGATCCCGCGGTCGGTGTCGTGAAAACACTGCGCGCGGAACTGCGGGTGAATGGTGCATCCGTTCTGCTGGAGGGCACGGACCCCGAAACCATCGAACTGCCGCGCCTCCCGGCCGCGCCATGGCCGGCGGAGGCATTAATCAGTGCCGATGGCAAATCCACCCTGCGTATTTGGCAGCCCGGAATCTATGACATCTCGCTTGATGGCGGGAAAGTCCGGCAGATCGATACCCGCAATCTGGCCTCCCCACTCATCATCAACGGCCCGTGGCAGATTGCTTTTGAGCCCGCACGAGGCGGACCGGAGACCATCACATTTCCAGAACTCATGGATTGGACAAAACATGAACTGCCCGGAATCCGCAACTATTCCGGCAAGGCGCGCTACCACACCGAGTTCACGCTGTCGGCGGAAGTATCCAAACAACCGCTGATGCTGGATCTTGATGATGTGCGTGATCTTGCCACCGTGACACTGAACGGAAAAACATTCGCCACACTCTGGTGTGCCCCATGGCGGCTTGATGTCACCAGCGCCGTGCGTCCGGGAAATAACATCCTTGAAATCCAGGTCGTCAACACCTGGAACAACCGCCTCGTCGCGGACCATCCACTTCCACAAAACGAGCGGCTGACATTTCTCGCCGCCCCTACGGTCCGCCAAACCGACCTGCTGCCCGCAGGTCTTCTCGGCCCTGTAAAGCTCCGCGCCGCACACGTGTTTTCATTGGCTCCATCTCCATGAGCGAACCGCTCATTGCTCACGGAATCCACTACTTCGCGCCGACATTCGCGGACATGGACCTTCGCACATTCAACTGCCATCTCGGATGGTCCCTCACGTAAAAGCGTTTGCGGATCAGGGTATAGGCAGTAATCGTCACTCAAACCCATGACACAAACGCTCTTTTTTCGCCATTTCAGGCAAGTTTCATACATGCTGACCGCCGCCCTGGTGCTGGGCGGCCAAGCACTGAACGCGCAAACCAACCTGCTTGCCAACGGCGGCTTCGAACTCGGCAATACAAATGGTTGGACCACCTTCGGCAACACGCTCACGGCATCTACGGCGCAGAAGCGCACCGGAAGCTATTCCGGCGCGGCGACGAATCGGACGGCAACCAATCAGACGGCGGTCATTAACGCGCTGCCGCTGGTCACGGCGGGAAAAACCTACCGGTTTTCCGTGTGGGTGCGGCTCGCATCCGGATCGGCTTCAATGAGCCTGGTGCTGGCCCGGCAGGATGCCAATCCGCGGACCATCACGACTCTGCATACCGTCACCGCGAACACGGGGTGGACCGAGCTCACGGGCACATTCACCCATGATCCGGTGGGTATTGCCACGGAACTTAACATTTATCCCACCTGCGCGAACGCCTCACGCAACCTTTATCTCGACGACGCCCAACTGGTGAGGGTGGACAACCTGCTGGCTAACGGCGGCTTCGAACTCGGCAACACCAGCGGCTGGACGGCAGCAGGCTCGGCGATCAACGCATCCACCTCCGAGAAGCGCAGCGGTCAATACGGCGGCTTTGTTTCCGGCCGCACGGTGGAGTGGCACGGGGCATGGCTCAATGGTTTGCAGACGGTTCTGACGCCGGGCAAGACCTATCGGGTTTCCTTGTGGATCAAGCCGGCTGCCGGGACGGACATCGAGGTGCAATTGACGACCAAGCAGACGAACGGCGGCGCTGAGCCTGTATATGGGCCGGTCTTGCAACAGCGCGTCTGCACGGCAGGGGAATGGTCGGAGCTTTCCGGCGGATTCACTTATATCAATCCCGGGAACACCACTGAGTTGAGCTTTTTCGTTTACTGCTTGGACACCACACGCAGTTATTCCATCGACGATGCGGAGGTGCGCATTGACGAGTTGAGCGTGGACCTGGCGGTGACGGGGGCTCCCGTGACGCAAAAGGCGACGGGATTCCTCCATGGCCTGGGAGACACCGCGCCCTCGACTTCGTTCTATGAACCGCTGAAGCCGCGTATCCAGCGCTTTCCGGCATTCCTCGCCAACCCGAACATACTCGGCATCCCCACCGGATTCGGCTCGCCCGCCTACATGAACCGTCTGAAAGCCGTCGGCGCCAGACAGCAGGTCTTAATCTCCGATGAGTATATGTGGTTCGGTCATCACAATTCGTGGGGTTGGCCCGGAGATGCCGCCCACGATGGATACACCTCCTATCAGCTTTTGGATGAAAAAATCGACAGTCTCTTGGATCACGCGCTGGCGAATTTCCCGTCCTTGGCCGGCTGGCAGATCGAGTGGGACATCTGGAACGAGCCAGACTATGAATATTTCTGGGGAAGGTCCCAGGCGCAGTTCTTCGAGACATGGAAGCATGCCCACCAAAGGGTGCGCGCCAAGGATCCGAATGCGGTGATCGTAGGCCCGAGCATTGCTTTTTTTGTGACAAAGGGCGCAACCCAGATTCGCGGAGGTTGGCTCAAAGATTTCCTGATTTATGCCCGCGACAATAACGTGCTGCCGAACATCGTCAGTTGGCATGAGATGATGAACCCCAAGGAAATTCCCGCGCAGGTGCAGATGATCAGGGATTTCATGGCTGCCAACGGCATCGCCGACCGTCCGATCGACGTGAATGAATACCAAGGCCCGGGCGAAAACCTGATGCTCAGCCCCGGCAACACGATTTCGTTCCTAAGCAGTTTCGAGAGCACTGATGTCCGCCACGCCATCCGCGCCTGTTGGAATGAGGATGCCGCACAGACCGACGGAACCACCAATGGGCTTTTCCCGGGCCGATTGGACAATATTATGACCATGGCACCCTTCCAGCCGCGGGCGCAGTGGCATGTCTATCGCTCCTATGCTGATATGAGCGGCCGCATGGTGCCGGTTGGCAGGGGTGGCTTTCTCAGCGGCCTGGCCTCGGTGAATGTCGCCACCGGCAACGCGCACATTCTCGTTGGCAATGATGGCACGCAGGCATTCACCACGAATGTGACGATCCAAAACCTCTCCCAACTCGCGAATTTTTCCACCACCGGAAATGTGCGGGTGCGGGTGCGGGAGATTCCCTATTCCGGCCTGAACGCGCTGGGCGCTCCCACTGAAATCTCCAATGCCATTCTCACCCCGGCCGGCGACCAACTCGTGCTGCCACTGAGCGTCACCTCGCGCGCGGCCTATGAAATCACCTTGCAAGCAATCGGACCGAAAACAGCATCCGCGGCAGACGACGATTGGAACGCACCCGCCACTTGGACCAACGGCATGCCCGTCAGCGGCGGCGCGACCGGTGTCATCCACAACGTGAGCTTCCAGACAGGAGATTCATGGACCGGCGGCGGATGGGAAAACGGCCTGCTCATCGGCTATGATTCGTGGGGCGCGAACTGGGAACTGAGCGGCAGCGGTTCGGGAATCCTCAATATCACCGGCGGTAATCTCACCACCGGTTATCTTGGCCTCGGGGCGGGTTTAAATGGCGGTTCGCAAACTGGCACCCTCAACATCTCCGGCGGCACGGTCACCGCCAATGACACGATGTTGATCGGTTGGTCGGCCGCAGGCGGGTCGTCCGTCAATGTGAGCGGCGGCATTTTGAATCTTTCAGGAAACGCCGACACATTTGTGGTCGGTCATGGTGCCGCGGCAGCCATGAATGTCACCGGTGGCACGGTGAACCTCGATCGCTCACTGGCTTTCAACAATGGCTCGATCCTCAACATCGGCGGCACGGGCCTTGTGAATCTCAATGCCGGCGGCAGCCTGAGCGCCTCGCCGACGATCCAAAGCGGCGGCACACTCAGGTTCAACAGCGGAGCCGGTAATTCTAACAACAACCTGTTCGTCCAAGGTGGTACGGTCGATGTCAACGGCCTGACCCTGGCTGCTGGAACCTGGGCCAACTATCTTTCCACCGCCGATGGCAACCGCATCCTCAACTCCAGTGCCTCGCCCGCCGTCATCGCCGATGGCAACACGCTGTGGCTATGGAACACTGTCTCGATGACTACCACCATCGAAACCATCGGCGATCTGACCATTCATTCGTGGATTACCGGCTCGCAAGGCCACTATGGAGGCATCACGAAAAACGGCTCCGGCATGCTCACTCTCACCAATCCCGCCAATGACTACACCGGCCACACGGTGGTGGGCGCGGGCATGCTCCGCCTGAACCAACTCAGGCTGGCGGACATCGCCGATGTCCGGATCGCATCCGGCTCTCTGCTGGACTTGAATTTTTCCGGTACGGACAGCATCCGCAGTTTGTATATCAACGGCGTGAAACAGGCCGGCGGGACCTGGGGTGCGACCGGTTCCGGCGCGCAAAACAACAGCGCCCTCATTGCCGGCGGCGGCATGTTGCTGGTTTCCGCCGGTGCGAAGTATGCCGACTGGGCGAACGACAACGGCATTCCCGGCGAACCCGCCACCGATGATCATGACGGCGATGGCATCAAGAATCTGGTCGAATACGCGCTGGGCTCGGATCCCGTTGTGGCATCCGGCTCACCATCCAGCGTGGTTGAAACCACGGTCACTTACCAGAAAGGAGCCGCCGCCGTGGCCAATGGCGATGTGGGTTATGTGATCGAAACCTCCACCACTCTCGCCGCAGGCTCATGGACCGCAGTGACACCCGATGTGAACAACTCTACGTTGATTTCTTTCACTCTGCCTCCCAACTTGGATCGCGTCTTCGCCCGTCTGCGGGTCACCCAGTCGAATTGATTTGAGACTGTTGCGTGAGGAGCAAAGAGCTTTGTCATTATGATTTCCAACACCAGAACCCGCGCTGGGCGCTCCCACCGAAATCTCGAATGCCATTCTCACCCCGGCCGGCGACCAACTCGTGCTGCCATTGAGCGACACCTCGCGCGCAGCCTATGAAATCACGCTGGAGTCCGCTGCACCCAAGGTGGTCTCGATCACGCCGATGACGGGCGCTGGCAGCGGACAGGTCCGGTGCCGCGTGATTTTCGGCCGGGCGGTGGCGGGCTTCGATTCGGCGGACGACGTGACCATCACGGGAACCGGAGCCAGCGTGGCCCGGCGCTTTCTCCGCATGCCTGTTCATTATTGGATTTTTGCGGCTTCCGCTGCGGTGTTGGTATAGGGATCGATGGCGAGCCAGCGCAGGCTTGCAGCGCCATCGCCCTGGACGGCGAGTTCGGCAGCCTGGCCCGGTTTGAGAAGTTCGGAGGGAAGCGTGAGCACGAAGATGCCCGAGGCGTCCTGGTCGTTTGCCCAGAGCGGAAACCATCGCAGGTTCGCGAGACGCGGCTCGCCGACGAAGTTGGTGGTATCTCGCACCTGCGTCCACTCGGCGCGTTTGGTCGAGCTTTCGAAGCGCAGGGTTTCCCTGCCGTTCACGGAGAGCGCGAATTTGCCGGCCGGCTGGGAGGCAAACCCCATGGCTCCGGCGAAGACGAGGTTGACGCGGTCATCCAATTTACCCGGTAGAACCGGAGTGCGCCAGATGACGGGTGGCGACGCGGCGTTGAGGCGGCAGAAACGCAGAGACTCGCTTTCCGCATGCCAGGTGCGAAGCGCGGCCCCCTCTCCGCCTGCGACTGTCGCGGCATCGACACCGGCGAGCAGCGGTCCCTTTGGCACGCCGATGAAATCCTTGAGTAGAAAATCCCGCGGGACGACCGGCAGATCGTCCATCGGCGCGGCGGCGGCCTCCAGCAGACGCGCGATGGCCCAGGCCCGGCTGGGCTCGGGTGTGGCGGCATTCCACTTTTCCGGCTCGAAGACCAGGCCGCTGAGAACCACGCGTCCTTTGCCCACGGCGAATTCACTGAGCGTGGCGAGATCGGCAAGCCTTTGCCATGTATCAATATTGCGGATCAGCAGACGGGGTTTGAGCGGCCATGTCTCCAGCGGATAGGTGCGGGAACCATCGAGCAGGTGATACCACCCGGCATCGCACCAGCCATCAGGCGCAAGCTCGCGGGTGAGTGGCGTGTTGCCATAGGTCATCGTTCCGCCATTTTCCATGCCGGCGACCGATCCATCCCACCAACCTCCGCCCCAGCGGCGGGTTTGAGAGGGGACTCCGCTGGCAGGCGAAAGCAGCAGCAGCCGCGCGCCGCCCTCCACGGCGGCCAGCACATCGGGCGTCGCTTTGGACGTCACGTAGATCGCCTGGGTTGGGAGAACATTTGTTCCGGTCGGGATCGGCTTGGCTGCCACGTTTGCAAGCATCGGCAGCAGGAGTTCCTCCGCAAACACCGGCGCGGGCAGACTGGTCTTGGGGACGGCGGCCGGATAGATCCAGCAGTTCCATTCGTTTTCGGCCTTGCCGCCCGCTGTGGACAGCCCGACCTGGAAACTCACCGGCGTGGGTTTTGTGACGGACGGGAAACCGATTTTGAGTTCCGCCAGGAGCGTGACATCGCCCTGCTTCAGAACGGCTGTCGCCGCGTCCCCGCTTGCGAGCGTTTGGCCGCCGGAGAAAAGCTTCCACTCCAGCTTGCCGGCCGCCCAGTCCTGCGGGTCGAAATTCGAGCCGAAAATCCGCACGTCCGCTTGGGTTCCCGCCAGGACGTTGCTCGCAGGAAAGCCCTTCTGCAGCACGGCCACCGGGCTATTCCAACGCAGCACCTCGGCGTCCGTGGGGAAGGGTTTGCGCTGCATGCGGATGTCGAAAAGGCCGTCCGTCGCGTTCCAGAAATCCACGATCTGCCAGAAATGGTAGCCGGACCAGCCGGGGTTCAGACGCAGGGCCTCGATCGACATCTTGGCACCCGCCCCGTAAAGGCGCTCGCTGCTCTCCGCCCATTTTTCGGACTCGTCGAGCAAGCCCCGGGCCTGGAGCTTTTGCATCGCCTCCTGGAACCAGTGCATCTTCACTGCGCCGTCATAGCCATCAAACATCCGACGGAATCGCGGAAACGTGAAGTGGTTGACATCCTCGTGCGAGATCGAGGGTTTGACCGGAAAGGGAGCGAGTTCGTAGCGGCGGGGGTTCCCCATCGGGAGATCGCTCACCCCGATGAACTGCACGAAGTAGTCGAGCGTGCCGCGGTCCAGCACGCCGCTGGAAAACTGCACGCCGGGATCCGGCGGCGAGACGCCGAGCATGTGGATGCCATCGCTGTCAATGACCGGCCGACCGGGGTCGAGATCCTTGGCCACGGCATAGAGCTGCGCCGCCAGCGGGAAGATCCAGCGCTTCGTCTGCGGATAGTTCCATGCGGGATAGCCGTAGAGTTCGTTTCCCATGCTCCACGAGAAGACGGAGGGATGGTTTCTGAAACGCTCGATCATGTTGCGCCAGACGCGCTCATAAACCGCCAGCGTGGCGGGGAATTCGGTCTCGGCTTTGCGATAGTATTGCTCGTAGGCAACCGGCATCTCATAGGTAGCAAGAAAGCCCAGCTCATCGCAGACTTCGAGATACTCCTCCGGCAGCGCATGGCTGTGGTGGCGCGATGAGTTGAACCCAAGCCCCTTGGCCGCCGAGATCAACTTATGGTAAAACTCCTTGTCCGGCTGTGGAAGGATCTGGCTGGGAAAATTCGATCCGTCACTCTCGCCGCGCAGCATGATGCGCTTGCCGTTGAGAAGGATCTTCTCGCGTTCGAGCCGGATTTCGCGCCAGCCGAAGCGTTCCTTCACGCTGTCCACCACGTTTCCTCCATCCACGATCTCAACCAGACAATGCTGAAGCGTGGGTTTTTCCAAAGACCACAACTCGGCGTCCGGCACTTCGAACTGCGCGAACAGGATCGGCATGTGGCCCGCCGTGGACTGCGCGACCTCCTGCGTGGCGATTTCCTTTCCCGACGGACCAATCAAGGTGAAGCGAACCCGCGCCGATGGCGGAATCGGGGCGTTCAGCGCGGCGATTACCGTCGCCACGCGCGGCTCGTGCCAGGTCCGGACAATGACCGATTCGATCCAGTTCGTCGCACGGGCCTCTAACCAGACGTGGCCCGAGAAGCCGCCGCCCAGAAATGGGATCGGAATATACTCGGGAAAATCATATCCCGCGCCCATCAGCGGGTCCTCCGCCGGACGACGCACCGAGTCCACCTCCATCGCGAACCCCTGTGCCTGTCCGGGTTTGATATAGGGCGTGATGTCCCATGCAAACCGCTCCGCATAGGTCTGCGGCGGCGCTTCCACCAGCTTGCCGTCCACCCAGAGCCGCAGATATCGGTAAACTCCTCCGCAGCGGAAAAAGACCCGCTTGCCGGCAAAATCCTGCGGGATCGTCACATTGCGGAAATACCAACCCTTGCCGTGCGCCGTATGGCGGGCCTCCTTGGTCTCTTCCCCGAAGCCCTGCGCGGCCCAGTGGCCGGGGACTTGGATCGCGCCGTCCGCCGTTGGAACCTGCTCATGCCAGCGCCGGGCCTCGCCCTCGCCTTCGGGGTCCAAACGGAATTGCCATTCCCCGTTCAGCACGACTTTCGGGCGGGATGTCGTTTCCGCCTGGAGCGGAGCCGGCAGGCAGAGAAGTGCTGCGCCAAGCGCGATCATTTTCAAAATCATACGGTCATGATGATAGGGTAGGGGTTCAATATCAATGCGGTTGTCTGTCTAGCTATGTTCATGGTTTTTGGTTGGATTTTCCGGGTTGAGTGCAGGGGTATTCGGCCACGAAGGAGTGCCCAGTGTCTGGCAGACTTCCCCTTGTTCTGAATCTTCAAGCGAACGGAAAATAGCCCGAATCGAGGCGCAAGGGAATGGCTCGCAGCACAATTTTCATATCCTTCACCCCTGTGTTCCCGCACGGTCGAAACCCACCACTCGTGGTGCAAGGTCAAGCTCGGCCATATGTCGTTAGAGATGCGCGACGCCCTCGAGCGCGGCCCGCGGTCCGCAAAACCATCACCCATCTGGCTGCAGATCAACACCCTCGATCTGATACGGATGGCCAATCCATCTTCTGCAAAGCCTTGCCTTCTGCGAGCGCAGGCGTCGCGCCTTTATCCCACGCGCTGTCGATTTCCGCTATGCGTGACCGCCATGTCTCTCGGCCATGTCAACGACTCCGTAATCCCGCACCGGCGATATCATCGCAGCCCGACCGCTCACACCAACTGACTCTGGTGGAGACGGCGGTAGCGGTGGGGTGGCATGCCGTAGCGGGTTTTGAAGCGGGCATACAAGTGGCCGGTGCTCTCGAAGCCGACGAGCATCCCGAGCTCGATGATGGGAATCGATGTGGAGCGCAGTTGCCGCTCGAAGAACTGGAGACGTGCGTCATTCACATATTCCGTCGGCGAAACACCGAGCCAGGCGCGGGTGGTCCGCGCCACATGCTCGGAGCCACGGCCGCAGAGGCGCACCCATGCCGGCACGCCTTCACGCATGGCCTCAGGCTCCCGGATGCCACGGCAGGCGCGTGCGAGCCAGTCGGGCATTCCCACCGGTAGCACCTCTCCTCCGGCGCTCGGCGCGAGCAGGTTCAGGAGATTGAGCAAAAACCGATCCAGTTCGCGGGAGCTTCGCGGTACCGTGGCCAGTTCGCCGGTCCAGTCTCCCAACAGGTCGAGATGTGCGGGTTTCAAGGTTCTGACCTCCGGCAGGCTGGAGTTTGACCATGGCCAGAGCGGATCATTCTGGAAATATCGGCGCTCAACGCCGCTCAAATGTTCGGAAGAAAAGGCCAGGTTGACAAAGCCCAGAGGCCCTTGTGGCAGCTTCTCCACACTGTGCACGTCGTGCGCGCGGATGAAAACCACCGATCCCGCCGCCAGATCGAGAGTCGCTCCGTTGACGTGGTGGCGGGCGCTGCCTTTAAAAATCCAGAATACCTCGGCAAAGCGATGCGTGTGCTGCGGAACGCCCCAGCGGCTCGTGCGCAGATCGCTCTGCAAATGGAAATGCTCTCCCGGGCGGAGAAATCCGGCTAGTGTCAAAACTTTGGCCATGTCAACAGGGGGGAAGAATTAATCAGAAGCCGGGAAGAATTCCATTCCGAATGTGGAGTAGGTTTATCCCGATGAATCCAAGACTCACCGCAGATCAGGTCGCCCACTACCAACGCGAGGGCTATGTCATTCCACAGGAAGCCATTTTTCCAGAGGAAAAATACCAGAAACTCAAATCCCACTTCGAGGCGAAGCTCGCCGCGCTGCCGTCCGATCAGCGCCCGGAGGGGATGGATGTCCCGCATTTCACCGATCCGGCCTTGTTCGAGTGGCTGTTCGCCGATGAGGTTCTCGATCTGGTAGAACCGATCATCGGACCTGACATCGCGCTGTTTTCAAGCCACTTCATCTGCAAGCCCAAGGGCAACGGCAAGCGCGTGCCGTGGCACGAGGACTCCGCCTACTGGAGCACCATGCTGCCTGCCTCCATGAACGTCGTCACCGTCTGGTTCGCGATTGATCCTTCCCGTTTGGAAAATGGCTGCATGCAGGTGATCCCACGCACCCACAACACCGGGAAAATGGGATTCTCCGACTACGACCCGGCAGATGTTTCCAAAAACATCTTTCCGACGGAAGTGACCAAGTCCCAGCGCGACGATAGCAAGGCGGTGGCCATCGAGCTGGAACCCAACCACGCCAGCCTGCACGACGCCCGCATCATTCACGGCAGCGAGCCCAATACCTCCACACTGCGCCGCTGCGGCTATAC
>CANLKN010000029.1 GCA_947491475.1 Akkermansiaceae bacterium
TGGCGCACGGCCCGGGTTGACCAGGGTGACCCTGAGCGAATTGGCCTGCCATGCGGCAGGAATCCACAGTAATTTGACCATCGCGTTACCACAGCACGGGCAGTTCACGACATGGGGAGGTTTCGGCGGCGCAATGGTCGCCGCGCCGACAAGCAGGGGCCGACCGGCTTGTCCGCCATAGCTCGCAGAGCGACGGCGGGTATGGAAAGCAATGCGCTCGAGTTTCTTGTGCGCGGCCGGGTGGCAAAATCCATGATGGCGGATGTCAGAGCACTACGGGAGCGGCTTGGTCTCACGCAGAATCAGTTTTCAGGCATGATTGGAGTGAGCATCAAGACTCTTCAGAATTGGGAATAGGGCAGGCGAGAACCAGAAGGTCCTGCGAAGGCTCTTTTGCGTGTTGTCGAGAAAGAGCCGCAGGCCGTCTTGAGCGCCCTCCATGCATGAACAGGCAGCATCCGGTCGAGGTGACGGGATTGCGCCCGTCACCCCTCCCACACCACCGGACGTGCGGGTTTGACTCCGTGCCTCCGTCCATGCGGGATGGCTTCGCTTTCAGGTGAAGCCGCTATCGCTGCAGGGGCATTCCCGCCGCCGATCTTTTCGCTTAGCCGCGCGAGGAGTGGGTTGTGTTTCACCGTATCGAAGAACGCTTTCAGATCGCAGGCCTCCCCAGGTAAGAACGCCGTCCTCCGCCGCACAATCGCCACATTTACCTGCCGGGCCAAATCCAACGGTTTATCCTCCCTACGGTCCATTCCATCCCAGCCTTGGGCAGCGCCCAAGGTCACGCGCAGGCATGAATTTCGAGGGTTGAAAGCCCGGCCTATCCCGGTGTTTACTCCACCGGCGGCGTTTGGGAGCGGGCCTACAGCCCTCGAAGCGTCGGGCCACGGGAAACCCAGCCCGTTGGGCTGGGCTGGTATGATGCCGGGCCTTTGGCCCTACAGAAGTGCCAAACCTTTTTCCGGCCAGGCACAGCAAACTCAAGACTTTGCGGTGCCCGGCTCCGGATGTCTGACGTTGTGCGCCGAGCCAAGCAAGGCGCTTCTTGACGGGTGAAAGACCTGATGTTTCAAAGCCTAGCCACTAGAAACCACCCTCAACACAGGATATTTCACCATCAACCCGGAGGACGCCATAGAGGCGAAATCCTTTCCGACTGCACAAAGCAATCACGCACTGAGGGTTGATGCTTTGGGCTAAGCCCGCAGGCGGCGGGTAATCATGGCCACCGCATCTTTGGCTTCAGTGACTTTCAACAGCCGCGCTATCGCGAAATAAACGATGGCGGCAACGCCCACCGTGGCCAGCAGGCCACCG
Organism: Akkermansiaceae bacterium; assembly: GCA_947491475.1. Classification (GTDB taxonomy): domain Bacteria; phylum Verrucomicrobiota; class Verrucomicrobiia; order Verrucomicrobiales; family Akkermansiaceae; genus Luteolibacter. Next base: position 1,324 of record CANLKN010000029.1, read on the forward strand.
GCGCGCAGCCAGAACGGGAGCTGCGCCGGATCCATGAAAAACCAGCGGTTTGCCGCCAGGCAAACGGCGGCCATCGCCGCACCCGCGCCCGCCAGCTTGATGAGCAACGACAACAGGTCCGCACTGCCGAAATCGCCCGCGAATTTGCGCATGGCGGTGTAGAGTATCAGGAAATTGATGCTGGCGCTGATGCTGGTGGTGAGTGCCAGCGACTCGTGGCCCCAGCGCATGACAAAGACGAAGAACCAGTTGAAGCCGATGTTGATTCCGAGCGCGAAGATGCTGACGATCATCGGAATCCAGCGTCGATCGATCGCGTAAAACGCCGGCTGCAGGACCTTGAGCCAGGCATAACATAGCAGTCCATAGCCGTATGCGCGCAAAGCAGCGGCGGTTTGCAGGCGGTCATGCGCGTCGAAGGCGCCGCGCTCGTAAAGCACGCTGACGATCGGCTCCGCCAATAGCACCAGCCCGAGTGTGGATGGCAGCACCAGAAAGGCCACCAGCCGCAGGCCCTTCGCCAGAGTAGGCCTGAAATCCTCGCCGATGCCGCCGATCGCCGCGCGCGACAATGCCGGCAGCGTGACCGTGGCCACCGCCACACCGAAGACGCCGATCGGCAGTTGCATCAAACGAAAAGCATAACTCAGCCAGCTCACCGCGCCCTCGCCCACGCCATAGGCAAACATCGCGTTGATCACCACATTCACCTGCACCACGGAAGAGGCGATCACCGCCGGTCCCATCAGCCTGAGGATTTGCCGCACGCCGGAATCCTTCCATTGGAAATCCGCCACGAAACGATATCCCACACGCCGCAACGCGGGAAACTGGCAGGTCAGCTGCGCCAAGCCGCCGATCACCACACCGATGGAGAATCCGATCAGGCTGTCTTTTCCCCATGCAGGATCCATCCACCAGCCGAGCGACGCGCCACCGATCATCGAGCCGAGGTTGAAGAAACAGGATGACAACGCCGGCATGCCAAAGACGTTGCGCGCGTTGAGCATGCCCATCACCAGCGCCGCCAGTGACACCAGCAGGATGAATGGATACATGATGCGCACCATCGTGATGGTGAGGGCAATCTCCTCCGGATTGTAATCGCGCGGCGAGCTTCCGGACCGCGAGAGCGAGGTGAGGAAATCGACAATCCACGGTGCCACGAGAATCCCTAACAAAGTCACAACGCTCATGAAGACGGCGGCCAGCGTCATCATCTTGTTGGCGAGCGCCCAGGCGGAGGTTTCGCCCTCGGATTTCAATTTCTTGGAAAACGTGGTGACAAAAGCCTGCGAGAGCGCGCCCTCGGCGAAAAGGTCGCGCAGCAAATTGGGCACTTTGAAGGCGAGGAAAAAACAATCCATCCACTTGCTGCCACCGAACAATCCGGCAAACATCATTTCGCGCGCCAGGCCGAGCACACGGCTGGCCATCACGGCGGCGCTGACTTTTCCAGTGGCTCTAGCGGACATCGGGTGGCCATGTCATAGAGCCATCCGCCTGCCATGGCTATCCCGGGATGCGGGAATTTCCTTCTCGGGCAGTCGCATCCGGGATATGGATTTTTTGAACCGCAAAGCCGCAAAGCCGCAAAGGTCGCAAAGGAAACGCAAAGGGTTTCCTGAAATTCTTCTTTGCGACCCTTTGCGGCTTCGCGGTATTTCTTCTTGGAATTTCCGGCTGCCGACTTGTGGAAACCATCACGCCCCGCTAAGCAGCGCGCATGAGAATCATCGCCGGAAGCGCCGGGCGCATCGCCATCAAGGTCCCGCCCGCCGTGGCGCGGCCGACCACTGATTTCGTGCGCCAGGCGATCTTTTCGATCCTCGGCGAGCGCGTGGAAAACGCCCGTGTTCTGGATTTGTTCGCCGGTTCCGGAGCCATCGGCCTCGAAGCGCTCAGCCGCGGCGCGGCGTCCTGCGTGTTTGTGGACGAACACCGGCAAGCCTGTGCGGTGATCGGCGAAAACCTCGCCAAAACCCGCCTCGATGGCGGCCGCGCCGTGAAAGCGGAAGTCACATCCTTCCTCAAACGCGACGCGGCGACCTACGATCTGATCTTCGCCGATCCGCCGTATTGGAAACACCACGGCGACAAGGACCACTTCGGCGATTTGCTGAAAAGCGGCATGCTGGCCCCGCGTCTAGCAGCCGATGGCTGGTTGATCGCCGAGATTTCCGCCAACCAGACTTCACCCACTTCCGAGCACTTCTCCCTGATCGACCGCCGCGAATACGGCGGCAGCGCGATCCTGCTCTACACGCTTGGTCTGGCTTGAAGCGGGACGGGTATGGAAAACGGAGGATAGGCTTCCAGCCTGTCTCGGAAGGCGGGCATCTTGCCTGCCGTGGTGGTTGTCCCACAAAATCCAGGCAGGAAGCCCAATGCCCGGACGCCGAAACAGCCAAGTTGGCTGTTCGTCCATTCCTCCACCCGCACGCTTGACCGGGCTAGGTGCCGCCTTAGGATTCCCCTCCCCACCACTTTTCCCATGCATCCCGCCTCGCTTCGCAAATACCGCCCATTTCCGCCCGTCCGGCTGCCGGACCGCACTTGGCCGGACCGGGTGCTCGACCGCGCGCCCGAGTGGTGCTCGGTGGACCTGCGCGATGGCAACCAGGCGCTGCCCCAGCCGATGTCGGTGGAGGAGAAACTGGAGTTTTTCGAACTGCTTTGCCGCGTCGGTTTCAAGCAGATCGAAATCGGCTTTCCGTCCGCGGCGGACACCGAGTTCAACTTCTGCCGCAGGCTCATCGAGGAAAACCGCATCCCTCACGATGTGACCATCCAGGTGCTGGTGCAGACGCGCGACCACCTGATCCGCAAAACCTTTGAGGCAATCAACGGTGCTCGGCGCGTGATCGTGCATATCTACAACTCCACCTCGCCGCTGCAACGCAGCGTGACCTTCGCTGGTGCCTCGCGCGAATCGATCCGCGACATCGCCGTCGAAGGGGCGAAGCTGGTGAAGGAACTTGCGCCCACGATTCCCGATACCGAAATCGTGCTCGAGTATTCACCCGAGTCTTTCTCGGACACCGAGCTCGATTTCTCGCTCGAATGCTGCCACGCGGTAATGGACGTCTGGCAACCGACGCCGGAGAAAAAAATCATCCTCAACCTGCCGGCCACCGTCGAGTGGACCACGCCCAACGTCCATGCCGACCAGATCGAATGGATCTGCCGGAATCTAACAAACCGCCGATCGGTCATCATTTCGCTGCACACCCACAACGACCGCGGCACCGGCGTGGCCGCCACCGAGCTCGGCATGCTCGCCGGAGCCGACCGCGTCGAAGGCACGCTATTCGGCAATGGCGAACGCACCGGCAACCTCGACATCGTCACCGTCGCACTCAATCTCAACAGTCACGGCATTGAGACCGGCCTTGATTTCTCCGACCTGCCGTCGTTGCGCGCGGTTTACGAACGCGTCACGCGGCTCATCGTGCCCGAGCGCCAACCTTATTCGGGAGAGTTGGTGTTCACCGCTTTTTCCGGATCTCATCAAGACGCCATCAAGAAGGGCCTCGATCGCCGTCTCAAGGAACTGGAAACCAATCCGGATGTGCATTGGGGAGTGCCCTACCTCGCTATCGATCCGCAGGACATCGGCCGCAGCTACGAGGCGATCATTCGCATCAATTCGCAGTCCGGCAAAGGCGGCGTAGCCTATGTGCTCGACCGCGAGCACGGCTTTGATTTGCCGAAAACCATGCATCCACAGGTAGGCAAGCGCATCTATGATTTGGCGGACGAACACGGCCGCGAACTGACTGCCGATGAAATTCGCGACGCCTTCTTCCGCGAGTTTGTCAATGTTTCCAGTCCGCTGGATGTGATCGACTACGAACTCATCCATCAGATCAGCGAACGTGGCCGGGTAAAGTGCCAGGCCGTGATCCTCAACCATGGCGAGGAACAACGCATCGAGGGATTCGGCAACGGCCCGATCAACGCGTTTGTCCAAGCGTTGGAGGGCATCGGGCTCAAGGACTTCAAGGTCACCGACTACCGTTCGCACGCCGTGCGCGGTGGCTCGGACGCAAGCGCCGCAGCCTACGTGCAGGTCCAGCACGACGACGGACGCCTGCTATGGGGCGCGGGAGTCGATCCTTCGATCGAAATGGCGGGTCTCAAGGCGCTGGTCACCGCATGGAATTTGTTGCGGCCGTGAAACTGCCAAGCTTGTAGCGAAGCATGTAGCGGCGCTCTATGAGCGTCGATGCTCGTGAGCCGAGCGAAGCTTCTTCATTGGCATTCCCAATGGCATCTCGGCCTCGTGGCCAGTCAGCGACGCTCATAGACCGCCGCTACATGCTTGAGAGCTGCCTCGCGGCTTGCAGGGTGTTTTTCATCAACATGGCGATGGTCATCGGGCCGACGCCGCCGGGCACCGGGGTGATGGCGGAGCATAGCGGGGCGACTTCCTGATAGGCGACATCGCCGGTGAGGCGGTAGCCGGATTTTTTGGAGGCGTCCTCGACGCGGTTGATGCCGACGTCGATGACCACGGCACCGGGTTTCACCCAGTCCGCCTTGACCATTTCCGGGCGGCCGACTGCGGCGACCAGGATGTCGGCACGGCGGCAGATGGCGGGCAGGTCCTTGGATCGCGAGTGGGCGATGGTCACGGTGGCGTTCGATTTTTTGGAAACCAAAAGCAGTGCCATCGGTTTGCCGACGATCATGCTGCGGCCGATGATCACGGCTTCCGCGCCGTTGGTGGAAATTCCGGCGGATTCTAACAACTTCATGCAGCCGGCAGGCGTGCAGGGAACGAAGCCACTCGGGTCTTCGAGCACGAGTTTGGCGACGTTCTCCGGATGGAAGCCATCGACATCCTTGCGCGGATCAATGGCGCGGATGATGGCCTCCTCATCGATGTGCTTGGGAGGTGGCGACTGGACGAGGATGCCGTGGATGGCGGAATCGGCGTTGAGTTCGCGCACGACTTGCAGCAATTCCTCCTGAGTGGTTTTCGCCTTGAGTTCGATCTTGCGCGAATGAAAGCCGAGCTCGCCGCAGGTGCGGACTTTGTTAGCGACATAGACTTTCGATGCCGGATCTTCGCCGACGAGCACGACGGCGAGTCCTGGAGTGATGCCTTGGTTTGTTAGAGCGTCGGTTTCGGCGCGGCACTCGTCGAGCACGGCGGCGGCAAGGGCTTTTCCATCGAGGATGCGGGGTGTGGACATGAAATGTTGAATGTTGGATTTTTAATTTTGGATGAGCTTATGCGTCGTCGGTGGCTTGAATCATGAGGTTTTCGATCCTGATGCGTTGGTTTTCGAAAATCTCGGCGTCCATGCCGCGGGTGAGGGTAATGGGTTCGGCGAAGGTGACTTGGACGCGGCTGAAGGGCTTTGGAATGACAAAGCGGTCCCAGGTTTTCAAGCGCCATGCGGAGGAAAAGCGGACGTGGATGGGAATGATCGGCGCTCCGGTGGATTCGGCGAGTTTGATGATGCCGGGTTGCAGTTGGTAGCGAGGACCGCGCGGTCCGTCGGGGGTGACGCAGATGTCGAGGCCCTCCTGCAGGGCGCGTTTGAGACCGACGAGAGCCGCCACGCCGCGGCGGGAGGATGAGCCGCGCACGGAGCCAAGGCCGAAGACTGCCATTGCGCGGGCAACCATGTCGCCATCGTGGCTGGCACTGGTGAGGGCGACGGTCTTGCGGTGGCCATAACAGATGCGGTTCCATGCGGGCGGCACGCAGAAGAAGCGGTTGTGCCAAAGCACGTAGATCACTGGCGGCATGGGTGCGTTTTTGTTGCCGATGCCGGCCAGGTCACGGATCTCGAAACGCAGGGTGGCGGCCAGCAGTTTCATCGTCCATCCCGCGAGCGTGCCGAGCAGCGCGGACTTGCGGTCGCTGCGGATTTCGCTGCCTTTTTTGATTCTCATCTGGAGCGGAAAAAACGGATCTCGTCACAGGAAGCCAGCGGGATTCCGTCGGTCGGCTGTCGAGCCGGCCGCAGTTTCGCCAGACATGCGGATTTGACAAGCCCGGCAGTCGTCCGTGCGGCGGAATCCGTGGATTGCAGCAATGGGCTGATGAATCCGCATTATTGGGGCAGAAAAATTTCTGTCACTGGTGGATTGACAAGCCGTTTGCGGTGCCTAGAGTCTCGCCCCCCGAGCCGCCCGGCGGACGGAAATATCCACCTTTTACGAGGCCACAGCCATGAGCAAACGCACCTACCAACCTTCCAAGCGCACTCGCAAAAACCAATTCGGTTTCCGCGCCCGCATGGCCAGTAAAGCCGGCCGCGACATCCTGCGCCGCCGCCGCCAAAAAGGCCGCAAGCGCCTGATTCCCAAGGGCGTCGAGCTCCAATACAGCCGTCACACAACGCAGCACAACTGAGTTTCCGAGCCCGCGCTGCTACGGGAGCCATCAGCATCCCCTCCATGCGCCTCCCGCGGAAATCCAGCATCACCAGCCGCGCGGAATTCGCGCGGGTCAAAACTACCGGTCAGGCGAAAGCCGGCCGGTTTGTCATTTTGAGCACTTTGGCCGATACCACGCTCGATTCGTTGCGCACCGGATTCATCACTACCAAGCGCAGCGGCAAGATGGCGCACGAGCGCAATTTGCTGCGGCGCAGGTTCCGCGCTCTTGTCCAGCAACACGCGCCGGAGTTTCCCGAAATGAGGCGCTATCTGGTCACCATTGCCCGTCCCGGTGCCGCTCAGGCCACTTTCGCCGAGCTCGAGGCCGACTGGCTCCGCCAGGCGCGCCGCCTCGGTCTTCTTACCCGTCCGGAAACCAAGCTGTGATCTCGCGAATCCTCACCGCCATCATCCGGATGCTGATCTGTTTTTATCAGCGGATTCTCGGGCCGATGATGAAATTCGCCGCTGGCCCGGCCGCCGGGTGCCGCTTCACGCCCTCGTGCTCGAACTATTTTCTGCAAGCCGTGGAAAACCATGGTCCCTTCCACGGTTCGTGGTTGGGAATTTGCCGGATTTTCCGCTGTCATCCATGGGGTGGCAGTGGTTATGACCCCGTCCCGCCGGGCACGCACGCATGCAAGCATCCCGCCGGTCACCACCATCCCTAACATTTTCCCCATTCATCCATGTACGATCGTAAAACCTGGATAGTCCTCATCCTTTGCGGCGGCTTGCTTGCCGGAAACCTTTATTTCTCGGCACAGAACCAGCGCACGCAGGCCGAGGCAAGACAGCGCGAGTTGGCCTTGCAGAAGGCCAACGCCGCCGACGTCGAGCAACCCGCCACCACCACGCGGGCCGAGCTTACCGTCGAGACGCCGCCGCCGCCCACCGAGGAGGAACTGGTCGTCCTGCGCAATGACCGTGTTGCCTTTACCCTCACCAACATCGGCGGTGGCATCAAGTTCGCCGAGTTTCAGCACGAATTCGATGTCGGCAGCAGGACCAGCCGCGTGCGGGTCAACCGCTTCGGACAAGGCCCCATCGGAGCCATCGCAGGCGCTGGCGAAGCGCTCGAAAACATTCCCTATGCCTACAAGCAGGAGGAATCCATCGCGGACGAAAAAGCCGTTTACATCGCCAAGCTCGCCTCCGGCCTTGTGATCAAGAAAACCTTCACTCTGAACAAGGGTGGGGAACCTGGCGCGCCATATCTGATGAATTTCGACCTCCAAATCGAAAATGCGACCGCCGTCGCGCTCGATCTCAACCAATGGAGCATCTTCCTCGGCGAGGCATCGCCGCTCTATCAGAAGGAATGGCCGCAGCAGACCGGCTTCTTCTGGCGTGAGGATGGCAACATCCATTTCACCGATGGCGGCACTTTCAAGGGCGGCTGGTTCAGCGCCGCCAAATCCATCGTCAACAGCCCGGAGGAGTTGATCCAATTCGCCGGTGTAACCAACCAGTTTTTCTCCACCGTGCTGCGCCCGGCGGTGCCCATGCCCACCAGCATATGGGCGAAATCCTCACAGGTTTCCCTGCCGGACAGCGCCGTGCCGGTCACCTCGGTGCGCGCCGGCCTGCGCCTGCCCTCCGGTGAAATCAAGCCCGCCGAAATCAAGGCGCTCGAATACCGCATCTTCATCGGCCCGCGTCACAACATGATGCTGCGCAGGATGGAGAGATACTGGGGCGAGGGCTGGGGCGATGTGATGCAATACGGGTGGTTCTGGTTCGTCTCGCGCCCGCTCAACTGGCTGCTCAACACCTATCACGGCTGGCTCGATGGCATCGCCCGCAATTGGTCGTGGGGCCTCGCCATCATCCTGCTCACCATCACCGTGCGCATCGTCATCTGGCCTCTTCACGCCAAGTCCACGCACACCATGAAGCGCATGGCCAAGCTCAAGCCGGAGATGGACAAGCTGAAGGAAAAATATCCGGACGACCCCAACAAGCTCAACACCGAGATGATGGGACTCTACCGGAAATTCGGCATCAACCCGCTCGGCGGATGCCTGCCGATGTTTCTTCAAATCCCTATCTTCTTCGGCTTCTACCGCATGCTGCAATACGCCGTGGAGCTGCGCGGCCAGGGCTTCCTGTGGGTGAACGACCTCTCGCAGCCTGACACTCTCGCCCACGTCGCCGGAGTGCCCATCAACCTGCTGCCGGTGGTGATGGCCATCACCAGCTTCCTGCAGATCAAGATGACACCGATGACGGGCGACAAGATGCAGCAGCGCATCATCATGTTCATGCCCTTCATGTTCTTCTTCTTTTGTTATAACTTCGCCTCCGCACTCGCGCTCTACTGGACCACCCAGAACATCTTCTCAATCGGCCAGACCTGGCTGATGAACAAGGTGCCTGAGCCCGAGCTCAAACCAGTGAAGGGTGCCGGAAAATCCTGGGTCCAACGCATGGCCGAGCGCCAGGCCGAGGTGCAGAAACTTCAGAAAGAACGCCAGGCCGGCGGCATGCGCGATGTCACACCAGAGTCCAAAAAGAAACGCCCGCCGCGCACCGGTGGCTGATTGGGGAAAACCCGTGCTGGCATCCGGTCTCCGCATCCCTTAGCCTTTGTGCGTGATCGCCAGGCGCAAAATCCGCTACCCAGTCTCGCAGGCACTGCGCCAGTATCTCTATCACTTCGACCGACAGAGGGATATCCCCAAGGTTTATGACGAGTTGTGCCGTTTCACAGGCGCGATTCCTTACGAAGATCCACAGGGCCGTGAAACGCTCTGGCTCACCGTGATGTATCCGCCGGAGGTGTTTGCCGAAATCCTGCCCCGCCTCACCGCCATCTATACCGAGCTCAAACTCGGGCGAGACGCCAAACAGCACGAACACCTGCTGGTGGACCGCATCGACTTCGGTGATTTCGGAAACTCACGGCCATTCCGCATCCGCATTACCAATCTCTTCAACGACAACTCGGATTATTTCTATGTGAAACACGCCGATGCCTCGCGCATCTACGGCCTCGAGCTCGAGCACATACTCTCGCCCAACCGCATCAACTACCTCGTCAACGGCAACACCCTGATCGAGGAGCACATCGCCGGCGTGCCGGGAGATGTTTTCCTGCGTGATTATCTCAACCAGCCCGGCCTCAACAAAGTGCGCATCGCCAAGGAGTTCACGAAGTTCAACGAGCGCACTTTCATCCGCTTGTTAGGTGACATGCGCAGCGTCAACTACGTGGTGGATATCACCCCGGACTTCGAGGAAGTGCAATACCGCGTCCGCGCCATCGATTTCGACCAGCAGTCGTATGAAGGCAAAGGAAGCATCTATCTCGCCTTCCGCTTCCGTTCAAACCGCGCCGTGACCAAGCTCGCCTTCGATGTGCTCAACCGCAAGAGCATCGACCAATACGTGGCCGAGGAACACTCGCAGATGGCGCGCCGCGCCAAGGTGGAAAGCAGCCGCCTGCGCGCTCTGCTGGGTGTGATGCGCCGGGAGGAACTCGCGCCGCGCGAACACGTCGTCACCCTCGCCAGGGAACTCGACCGCATGCATGGCAGCAGCGATTATCAAAACTGCAAGACGATGGGCGAGCTCACCACCAAGCACATTTCCGCGATGCTCGAAATCGATCCGGGAGACTCGATTTTCGACAACCCGTTCTGAGCCGCAACCATGCGGTAGGATCGCAAACCGTGGCGCGGGCGTCTCGCCCGTCGCCTTTCTGCAAATCCTTGTCACTTGCAAGAAGACTCCTGACACGCCCATTGAATATGGCGGCGGGCGAGACGCCCGCGCCACGGTTTCCACTGCATGGTCACGGCGGCGGGTGCCAGTTCAGGCCTCTCCCAGGATCGTATTGAAAGTCTCGCTCGGGCACATGGCGGAGTCGGCCTTGGCTTCGTCGGGAGCGTAGTAGCCGCCGATATCGACGGGCTTGCCTTGCACGGCTAACAACTCGGCGGAGATGTTTTCCTCGTTGGCGCTGAGGGCTTCGGCAATGGGGATGAAGACGGCTTTAAGATCGGCGTCGTCGTTTTGCGCGGCGAGCGCCCGGGCCCAGTAAAGGGCAAGGTAGAAGTGCGAACCCCGGTTGTCGATGGTGCCAAGTTTGCGGCCGGGCGAGCGGTCGTTTTCAAGGAACCTGCCGGTCGCGGAGTCGAGCGTGTCGGCGAGGATTTTCGCCTTGGGCAGGCTGAAGGTTTCGGCGATGTGCTCGAAGGATGGCGCGAGCGCGAAGAACTCGCCGAGCGAATCCCAGCGCAGGTAGTTCTCCGCGACGAACTGCTGGACGTGCTTGGGTGCCGAACCGCCGGCCCCGGTTTCAAACAAGCCTCCGCCATTCATCAGTGGCACGATGGAAAGCATCTTGGCGGAAGTGCCAACTTCAAGGATCGGGAAAAGATCCGTTAGATAATCGCGCAGCACGTTGCCGGTGACGGAAATCGTGTCGAGTCCCTTGACGAGGCGTTCGAGCGTGAACTTGCAAGCCTCGGCGGGTGGCAGGATGCGGAGGTCGAGACCGGTGGTATCGTGGTCCTTGAGATAGGTTTCCACCTTGGCGATGATTTGGGCGTCGTGGGCGCGGTTCTTGTCGAGCCAGAACACGGCGGGGGTGCTGGACGCACGGGCGCGGTTCACCGCGAGCTTTACCCAATCGCGGATCGGCGCGTCTTTTGTTTGGCAGGCGCGCCAGATGTCGCCGGCTTGGACGTTGTGCTCGATGAGGACGTTGCCGTTGGCATCCACCACGCGCACGTTGCCGGCAGCGGGGATTTCAAAAGTTTTGTTGTGTGAGCCGTATTCCTCGGCGGCCTGGGCCATCAGGCCGACGTTGGGGACGGAGCCGATGGTCTTGGGGTCGAGTGCGCCGTGCGTTTTGCAGAAATCAATGACCGCCTGATAAACACCGGCGTAGCAGGCGTCCGGAATCACGGCGAGCGTGTCCTGAGGCCTGCCTGCGGCGTTCCACATCTTGCCGCCTTCGCGGATCATCGCGGGCATCGAGGCATCCACAATCACATCGCTGGGGACATGGAGGTTGGTGATGCCTTTGTCGGAGTTGACCATGGCGAGCGGCGGGCGGTTCTGATAGATCGCCTCGATGTCGGCTTCGATCGCGGCCTTTTGACCGGCGGGCAGCGATTGGATTTTCGCGACGAGATCGCCGAAGCCGTTTTTGAAATCGACGGCCAGCGAATCGAGCAGTGCGGCGTGTTTTTCGATCAGGTCATTGAAGAAAACCCTCACCGCGTGACCGAAGATGATCGGGTCGGAAACCTTCATCATGGTGGCTTTCAGGTGCAGCGAGAACAACAAGCCCTCGGCCTTGGCCGCTGCGATTTGCCCGGCGAGAAAATCGGTTAGAGCGGATTGGCTCATGAAGGTGGCATCGAGGATTTCACCGGCCTTGAGCGGGGTGGATTCCTTGAGCACGGTGACCGAGCCAGCGGTGGCGACCAACTCAATGCGGACGTCGGTGGCTTCGGCCACGGTGACGGATTTTTCGTTGGAGAAGAAATCTCCCTTGCCATCCATCGAAGCGACGCGGGTTTTGGAATCGGCGGACCATGCCCCCATCTTGTGCGGGTGGGCCTTGGCATAATCCTTGACGGCTTTCGGCGCGCGGCGGTCGGAATTGCCCTCGCGCAGAACGGGATTCACTGCGGAGCCAAGGACTTTGGCATAGCGGGCGCGGGTTTCCTTTTCGGCGTCGCTGGCCGGATTTTCCGGGAAATCGGGGATTTGGTGGCCCTTGGACTGGAGCTCTACGATGGCCGCCTTGAGTTGGGGAATGGAGGCGGAAACGTTCGGCAGTTTGATGATATTGGCCTCTGGCTTGAGGGTGAGCGCGCCGAGTTCGGCGAGGTGATCCGGCGCTCCGGTGATTTCCGGGAACTGGGCGAGGATGCGGCCGGCCAGCGAGATGTCGCGCGTTTCCACCGAGATGCCGGCGTGCTTCGAGAAGGCCTGCACGACGGGCAGCAGCGAGCGGGTGGCAAGGGCGGGAGCTTCGTCGGTGATGGTGTAGATGATGATGGGATTGGCTGGCATGATGCGGCTGCTGGTTCGGGTGGCCGCTCGGATAGGGAAACGCGCCCGCCTTGTCGATGCCGGAAAAGCCACGGCACGGGAAAAAACCGCCCGCGCGGCGGAAGCCGTCACGGGCGGTGGATGAGGAGTTGCCAAATGGTGGGCTCAGTATTTCACGCCGCAGCCATAAGGCTTGTTCTTCGCCGCGGCCACTTCTTTGCCGGCGAGCACGGCTTCGAGAGCATTGACAAACAATTTGTCGGCAGTCGCCACGTCCTCAGCCGCGGTGGTGGCTTTGGAGTCAATGGCACCGTCATAGGCGAGCTTGCCGTCGGCAGCGATGATGAACATGTGCGGGGTGACCTTTGCGTCGTAGGCCTTGCCGGCGCTGCCATCAGTATCCATCAGGAAGTGGCTGGCCTTGTTGCCCTGCGCGGCGGCGAGTTCCGCCATTTTCGCGGGTTCATGATAGCCGAATCCGCTCAGCCCGCTGCTGCTGAAGCGGGTGGGCACCGGAAACTTCAGCCCGCTGTGCTTCCAGCCGGGCGGCAGTTTCCATTCCACGCGGGTCGGGATGCCCGCCTCGCCGGGATTGATCCAGTAGCTTTTCCAACCGACATCGTGCTTCAGCCGGATGGCAGTGTGCAGCGATTGACCGGGCTCCACAGTGGCGGATGCCGAAATCCAATCTGCTTCCGCTTTGCCGGAATTCGCAGTGGCTACGGCGCAAGATAACAACAGCGGTGAAAGGAAACGCAGGGGCATGATTACACCAGGATAGCCCGGGACACCGGTCGATCAAGCAGCGGATCGAATCCTTTCACTCGACAAAACCCCGATGTGTTGTCGATTAACCGGCATGAAATTCCGGCTGTGGCTCACATTGCTGACATCCGCCGCGCTTGCCGCGGGCGAGGCACCGCGACTCCAACTCGACGATCCGAATGGCGAGCTGGCCCGGATCGCGCGCGGGCTGTTAGGTGATGGTGGCGGCAACCAGTTGTTCTACCTGCCCACCCATGACGAGCCCGCCACGCCGGCATCGTGGGGTTTCAACTACGAAAACCTCGCCTTCAAATCCGCTGATGGCACCCCACTGCACGGCTGGTTCATCCCGGCGAAAGGCAAAACCGCGCTCGGCACCGTGGTTTTCTCACACGGCAATGCGGGAGCCCTGGGCCACCACCTCGGTTTCGTCATGTGGCTGGCCGAGGCGGGATATCATGTGATGATGTATGATTACCGTGGCTTCGGAAAATCCGGCGGCAGCGTGGACCGCCGCGGCATGGTGGACGACGTCAAAGCCGCCTTCGCCCACGCCGCCCGACGGCCCGGTGTGAATTCCCGTCGGCTCATTTCCTACGGCCACAGCCTCGGCGGCGCGAAATCCATCACCGCGCTCGGCGAAACTCCCGTGCGCGGCCTGCGCGCGGTGGTCATCGATGGCGCCTTCGCCTCCTATCAGGCAATGGCGCGCATCATCGGCGGCCAACTCGGCGAAAGCCTGGTCACCGACGAACTCGCGCCCAAGGACTTCGTCGGCAAACTCAGCCCGGTGCCATTGCTGGTGGTGCACGGCACGCGCGACGAAGTGGTGCCGCTGGCCCAGGGCCGGCAATTGTATCAAGCCGCAGGCCAGCCCAAGACCTTGTTTGAAGTGAAAGCCGGCCGCCACGGCGACGCCCTCTCGCGCGATGACGGCGCATACCGCAAGCGCATGCTCGACTGGCTAGCCGCATCCATTGACGGCTGACCGAGTGGAACACCTTCCCGCCGTAGGCGCAATACGATCCCGACATACGATCCGGCTACGTCCGAAAAGCATCTTCGAATGACTGGCGTAACATGATCTGAAAACACTCCACCCCGCGTGCCATTTATGGCTGCGCCCGTTATGGAGGAGGTCTCTGGGTAATAATCTTCAGGGTATGAAAAAATCCCTCAACGTCCGTCAGGAACGCTTCTGCGAGTTCATCGCCGCGGGAGAGACTCAGACCGATGCCGATCTCAAGGCGGGCTCCAAAGTGGACAAGAGCGTTGCCCGAAGGAATGCCGCCCGTTTGCTGACAAATGCTGACATCATGTTCTGAATCGAAAAGTTGCGCGCACCGCAAACCGCCGCCGCAGCTCTCACACGCGATCGGAAGCGGGCGATACTTTGCCGGATTGCGGAGGACGAGACCAAGTCCCTAAACGCCCGCCTGAACGGGAGACAAAGGTTCCAGCGGCCTGCGAATATGCAACGGTCCAACCGGGGTATCCCGGAAACAGTCAGCAATTGCTCGCCCGCATTTGCCGCGCCGTCACCTACTGTTCTTCTTTTCCCTCTTCGCCAGCTTCTTCTCCTGGGGCGTCTTCGCAGGTTGCTTCTTGGTCTCTTTTTTTGCGTCTTTGGTTTTCATCGGTGCGTGGGGTTGGATGCTCAACGCCAAGTCGGCTGGTAGCGCGGTGATCTTTCTCATCAGATTGCGGGGTGTGCAAGCCTGGGAAAACCGCTGTGGACAGGCAGAGGGATTATTTTCACCAAGGTCTTCAGCTAAGCGTAACAGGACGTCGGCATCGCTGCTTTGACCCGTTGCACGGTGGAAACGCTCTTGCCGGTGATCTTGGCGGTGTTGCGGATGGATTGGCCGGCCCGCAGGTGTTTCACCACGTCCTTGTGATTTCTGGAATACATTTTTCAAAGGCCATTCGCTCGCTGCAAGCCGCGTCACTCCGTTGTCCGGCTGGGCATTGATTTTTTGAATACACTATTCCCCTACTGGCCGGTCAGCGTCTCCGTTTCCGGTATCGATTCATGGCGATCTCACACGTTCTGCCGATCTGGGACTCGATGAATGAGTCGAGGCTACAACGGTCCACGAGGCGACGGCCTCGGGATGCGCCAGGGCGGATCACGTTGGCGGAAACGATGAGTCCATCCTTGATGTGGTTTTCAATCGTGCGCGAAGATACGCCGCAATATCGCGCCGCGCCTTCGAGGGTCAGCCAGCGGGGAATGATGTTGGGTTTCATGCTCATGAATCCACTCACGCCGACTTGCCGAGCATCTCCAGCAGCATTCGGGCGAAGCCGACCTGCACGGCCTTGTTGGCTAGGAACTGCGACATCAGCTCATGGTGGGCGTCGCCGCTGGCGAGGACGGCTTCTTCGACGTCTTTCGGAAAATCGCCGAGCATGGCCTGCTCCGGGGTGTTGTTGCGGATCTGGGCCATCACGCCGGCGTTTTCGCGCACCTTGGCGGCGATGGTTTGCGCGTAGCTGACCTTGTCGGCATCGCTGAGGTTTTCCGCGGCGAAGAGATCGTTCATGCGGGTGATGATGCGCGAGAGCGGTTCGAGTTTCTTGTCGCGGACCATGCCGCCGCCGAACTCGCTGCCGGGGTTCAGCCCGGTTTCACCCTTGGCTCCTTCGAGTTCCAGATCCTGCTCGCGCTGTTTCTGGAGTCGATAGTGGGTGAGCTGGACGCCGCTGAGATCGAGGGCATCCTCGTCATCCTCTTCCTCGCGCAAGAGTGGATGCAGGTGGCGGGCGTAGAGGTTGAGTTTTTCGAGATCGGCGTCGTCGAAATCGACGATCTGGGACATGAACTCGTAAAACCGGGCGAAGGTGCCGAGGTCTTTCTTGAACATGTCGAGCGCGTCCTTGCGGCCCTTGGCGTCGCGTTGCTCGGATTCGGCGTTGGCGATGAGCACGGCATCGCCGGTTTTCTTGGCGCGCTTGAGCAGGTTGATGGCCTGCTTGAGGTCCTTGGATGCTTGGCGTTGACGTTCGCGCCAACGGTCGCGGGCGGGTTTGCAGATGGCGGAGAGCGCTTGCTCGCTTTTCTTCTTGTTGAAGAACGCCTTGGCGAACTGCTCGACCTCGCTCCACTGATAGATCCCGGCGGCGGCCAGCTCCCGTGGAAACTTCTTTACTAAACAGTTCCTCAACCGACTCATCACTTGTCCGTTCTGGTCTGTTTGGAGATAGGTGCTATGAAAATGGGTTTTGCATCGATCTGCCGCTCTCTCGCCATTCCTCAGTTTTGATAATTTGTCGTCTCCCAGAATTTCAAGAAACAGCGCCTCAATGCACGGGGATGATTGTTTGATGAAAAGACGATGCTCCTTGCACCAACTTTCCGGGACAGGTTCGTCGTCACGATCTGAATCCAACAGAATCAAAACACCTGAGTAATCCGCAAGGCGGGCGATGTTGATCGCTCCTTGCACCACCGTCCGCACGCTGCCACCCCTGCCATGCTCGACCTTGATGGCCGTGCTTGGAACCCCATACAGGTTCCGCAGGTGGGAAAGAAAGAACGCCTCCGTCTTTCCCTCGCCAAAGAGCAGGATGGATTTCGTTCGCGCCACGATCAGAACACTTCGGGTTTGGGGATCGCGCCGTAATACCCGGCATTGTAGCGGGAGAAGAAATTCTCCTCACGCCGCACGCCCGGAATATCGCAGAGCCTTTTGGCGTGGCTCACACAATTGGCGTCCTTCTCGACCAACACGATTTGCTCCTTCGTCAAACGGTTCAGGATTTCCACATGATGGCAGGTGAAGAGGAGTTGGGCCTTCTTGGGGTTCAATTCGGGATCCGCGAACAGGTCCAGCAATGTCGGAATCAAATGCGGATGCATGTCGGATTCCATTTCGTCGATCACCGCAACACCGCCGTCGGTTAGAACCGGGAAAAACCGGCGCAGCACCAGAAACAGCCTTTTTGTTCCCGAAGATTCCAAAGCCATGGGGAATTCCACCTCGGCCCCTTCCACCCGATGGCGGACGAATGGGAAAGGAACCTCCTCCTCACGCTTCTTGTTGGCATCGAACAGCGTCGTCTTCTTGATGATGAAACCGGAAATTCCCAGATCCGCGGCGATCAGTCGTTCTTCCAGACTCTCCAGCAAATGTGGGTTTGCATCAAAGTAGGCGGCTGCCTCGATCAACGACTGGAGTTCGTTTTCGCTCACCGAGTCTTTCTTGCCAGTGCGGCTCACGTTGGTCTCGACCACTCCGAGCGCACGGTCGATCTTGGAAATCTCCTTGGAACCTGTCAGCAACCCTGCGGCAAACATCGATGCATTCGGACGATCCTGGAGCAAGCGGGAGATCGCCGCACGGTCCACATCGAAATCCCGGGCCGTGACTTTGCCCTCGCTGTCCCGCGACATCAGAGTGCGGAAATAGCCGGTCTCCGGGTTGAATTGCGATAGTTTCTCGCCCACCACCGCTGTCGGCAACAACTCGCATTCGTAGCGGTAGAATCCGCCGTTCCCTTCAAACTCGACCTTGAAGCTGACCGGAGTGTCCCGGTTCAAATGGAAAAACCCATCCACCGGAATCGGGTCCTTCTCCCCGAGGTGCTGGTAGGAGTGGCGCAGGAAAAAACTGAAGAACACCAGGCCCTTGAGCAGGTTCGTCTTACCGGAGGCATTCGCCCCGAAGACGCCCATCAACAGGGAAACCCGGTCGTTCAAAAGCGACGTGGTGAAACTGTTGTCCGTGTCCACGCTCGCGCTCGCCGTGAAGGAAATCGCGGCGGTTTCACGGTAGGAGCAGAAATTTCCAAACTCAAAGTTGCGGATCATGGCTGGGGGAGTGTTACCCCTAAAACGTCACAGAAAAAGCGTTTTTGCGTAAAAATCTGCAAAAGCGTCGGTTTTTGTCAAAAAATGATCAAGGATCATCCTCACACGTTCAGCTCCTGAACCGGTTTCCGAAACGCGGTAGAGACTCATGGGAATGCGGGATCTGACTATGGCATAAACTGGCACCCACGAGCCGAAGCTCTGATTGCAAGATGCTGTGCCCGCTTCTTTTGGTGGCCTTTGGAAGTCACCTTGTTGAAATCAATGAGGCAGTGTGCCGGGTTGTTTTTCAACCCCTCCTCCGAGTCTTCGATGGGATTTTTCCGAAGCACGAGATCACCCGCCGCGGTGATTTCCTCAAACGAGATGGCCCAAGTCCCGGCAGACTGAAAGCCGAGATTCTTTGTGAAGTGAGTCCACGAGCCTTCCGCCGTTACCCTTCTGGAATCATCCACGGAGAGCTTTCCTTCATCCTTTGGCGTCGGATTGAACGCCTGACTGCTGGGAACGCCGTCAGGGGCATGGCTGGGATGAACTTGCCGATAGACAAGGTCGTTCGCTTTCCATTCTTCGCTCATCATCCGAGAAGTGATGTGATTCTACCGAACGCGCCCTCCCAATCCGCCATGTCAAAGGATTCCTCCACGAAAGTATCCGCCACGATGTCGGTGGCGTAGAGTTCGAGACGATTCGCCGCAAAGATGACTTCCAGCTCGACGCGTGCGGTCGGCTTGATCCATTCCAGACTCACGTTGCCCTCCTCAGTGGGGACCACCGCGGGATAATCAATCCCCAGAGGAAATGCCTCGATCAAATCCTCGGACAGGCGTTCGAGATTCAGGCGGCGCGGTGCGGTGCCGTGCCCCTCCAGCCAGCCGTTTTTCAGTTTGCTGAGATCGTCGATGGCCGAGACGAGCGCATAGTGTGGAACGATGTCCAAATATTCGATTTCCTTGATGGACTTGAGTCGGTCGTTCACATCATAAACACCAACACCCTGTATGTGGGCGTAGAGGATGTTGTTGCCGAGCGCTTTCTTGAGTTCCGCGAGGAATGGCTGGTCGTATTCGAAGCTCACTTTTTCATCCTCGCCGGTGCGTAGCTGCCCCTCGAATTTTTCTGTGTCGAGGCTGAAAATTCGTCCCACGACATCCACTTCGACCTCATAGGTGGTTCCTATGGCCAAGGCGAGATGCTTGCGCTTGGCAGGTGTGAGGGCGGAGGGGTTGTCTGCATTGTCCGGCGTCCACTCCAGCCTTTCGCCCGCCTCCAGCGAACGGCCGATCCGGTTGAAATAGGAATAGAGATCCTTCGGAAATGCAGCCGGCAGCTTGTCCCCCTCTGCGGTGGCGATCACCTCGTTGATGAGCGTTTTTGCTTCGGCGAACTCGTCTGGCAATGGATTCACCAAGACTCCGGCCATGACCAATGCGAGCAGCGGCTTTGCGCTGCCGGGGTCCACCTTCTCAAGGTGCAGGTGAAAGCCATCAGCAAAGCCCTTGGGGACACGCTGGCGGTCGCGGTTCTTGGTCAGGTAAAGGTGCTTCGCCAATTCCACGACCAATTCCTCATACGCCACAAGATCCTTCGCCGCAGAAAGCGGGAGGGTGTTTTCGTCGAATCTCGGGCCGACGAATTTCGGCTGGATGAAGGGTTCCTTGGCCATCAGAAGCAACGGGAGGCTAGCCATTCAGCGTTGCTAATCAATCCGTTTGTTTTTCCGTTTTGGAAGGCAAGGCATCCCGCACATCGATCTTCCCCGTGACGGCGGCGGAGATGAGGGCGCTGCGGCGCTCCTTGAGCAAGGCGATGGCTCGCTCCGCCTTCGCCTTCAATTCGTCGATCTTCCCGCATTTCTCGTCCAGATGCGCGACGATGGCGCGTTGCTCGGCGAGGGGCGGGAGGGCGATGGGCATGTTCTCGAAGCCGAGTTGGTTTACATAGGTGATCGTCGCAGCCGTCCCGATTTGATCGAAGTAACCAGCAGAGTTAATAACACAATGGCGCAGAAATTTCGCTTCGACTTGATCGCTCGGAATGAATGCTTGAAGCTGCTGGTTGATTATAACATCTGCGTTGTTGATGGTTGCGAGACCAAATGTTCCGACGCAACTGGCGATCACCGCTCCCGATTTAAGAATACGTGTGCCAGCGTCTCGTGCGGCTTGCTCCGAAACCCACAATGCCGTCGTCGTGATTTCTTCTGCACGCATTTGCTCCATTGTCATCCAGCACACGCCGTCACCGTCAGCGTTCAGTTCGGGTTTGTTGCGCTGCGGGACGAAAATAGAAGAAACACGCTTGGCTGGAAAAACACGCCAATGCTCCGGCACCTCCCCGAGCCATTCGATGCCGGAGGGTTTGAGTTTGGCGGTGGGATCGAGGCCGCGGGTGACGGCGTGGCTGATGAGAGCCTGGCGCTTTTCCTTGAGCAACTCGATCAGCCGCTCCTGCTTCGCCTGCAAGGCATCCAGCTTGCCACACTCCCGGTCGAGGAAGGACGCTATCTGGTGTTGCTCGGGGAGGGGCGGGAGGGTGAGAGAAATTGCAGCCATCTCCGAAGCGTTGATTGCGGGATAGCTCACGCCCGTGGAGCGGGAGATGACTTCATCGACGAAGTAGCCTGATTGCAGTGAAAACTTGGCAAAGTGGGAATCGAGTCCATTTCGGGGCCGAATCACTGCAAAACCCGTGGAGACGATTAGATTCGCCGGAGGTGCCACGACCGGAGCAATCGCTTTGAGATAGGTCCGCACGGTTGATGCGATCACATCGCCGTCTCGGACCCGACGACGAGCCCGAGAGGGAGCATCACCAAATCGAAATGTTTCGGTGCATTCGATTCCGGTTTCAAGTGATACGCTTCCAATATCCACATATTCGATCTCCTCGTCCTCACCGAAGTTCTCCGACAAAACATCGTCATTGAAAGTGGCGATGACTTTCAATGGCTTTACCTCCCACCCATCTGGCACCTCCCCGAGCCACTCGACGCCGGACGGTTTGTATTTCGGATAAGGACGGTAGGCGCTCATGCGTCACCCCCTTCGGTGGCTTGTTCTTGGAGTAGGTAGAACTCGTGGAGTTTGCGCTGGAGGAGTTGTTTGTCGGGGAGCTGGGTCTGGTATTCGGCGATGAGGGCCGGGGAGAGGTTGCGGCTCATGGCGTATTCGACGACTTCGGCATCCTTGCTGGCGCAGAGCAGCACGCCGATGGCGGGGTTTTCGTGAGGTTTCCTCACATCGCGATCGAGGGCTTCGAGGTAGAAGCCGAGTTTGCCGAGATATTCCGGCTCGAAGCGGCCGACCTTGAGCTCGAAGGCGACGAGGCAGTTGAGGCCGCGATGGAAGAACAGGAGGTCGAGCGCGAAATCACGCCCGCCGACCTGGAGCGGGAACTCGGTGCCGATGAAGCAGAAATCGCGGCCCAACTCGATGAGGAAGTCGCGAAGCTGGAGCAGCAGGCCTTTATGGAGATCGGCTTCGCTGTGGCCGGCGGGGAGGTCGAGGAATTCGAGCAAGTAACTGTCCTTGAAAATCGAGAGGGCCTCGGGGTGGATTTGTGTGAGGAGGGCCGATGCCTGGGGCGGTGAAAGGACGGTGCGCTCGAAGAGAGCCCCCTTGATCTGGCGTTCCAGCTCGCGTTTCGACCATTGTTCGCGGACAGCGAGGCGCACGTAGAATTCGCGCTCCTCGGGGCGTTTGGACTGGTTCAGGATGATCATGTGGTGGGTCCACGGCAATTGTCTCACCAGTGGTGAGACAATTTCGTCAACGCGGTAGGTTTCGTAAAATTGCCTCATCCTGAACAGGTTCGGACGGGTAAAGCCGCGGAGGCCCGGGTAAGTGACGGCGATGTGGCGGGCGAGTTGCACGATCACTCCTTCGCCCCATTCGGCGGTGTCGAGTTTCCGACTCAGGTGCTCGCCAACCTGCCAGTAGAGGTCAATGAGGGCGGTGTTGACCGCCTGGTAGGCACGCTGGCGAGCGCTGGCAATGAGATCGAGGATCTCGCGGAAGTCTGGAGAGGGGGCGGGGAGGTCTTTCATGCGCCTGCCACCTCCTGGAGCAGTTCCTGGATTTCACCGGTGACTTCGGCGAGCTCGGCGTCGATGGCATCGAGCTGGCGCGGCGGGTTGTAGGTGTAGAAATGGCGGTTGAAGGGGATCTCGTAACCGACGGTGCCGATGCCACCGTCCTTGTCGTCGCGCTTGGATTCGTCGATCCATGCGAGCGGGACGTGGGGTGTGACCTCGCGGGCGAAGTAGGCGTGAATGTCCTCGCCGAGCGGGACGTTCTCGTTGTCGCGGAGGTCGGGGTTGGGCTCGATGTGGCCCTTGGCATCTTTGCAGATTTCCGCGTCGTCGTCGTGCTCGCCGAGGTGCTTGAGGAGCAACTTGGCGACGGCTGGGGAAAAAGCGAAGTCGGTGGGTTTGAGAACGGCTTTGAAATCCTTAAGGAAGGCGGTGCGGGAAAGGTAGGACTCCTGAATGGTATCAAGCACCTCCAGGAAGACGCCTTGTTCGTCTGGATCGAGTTTTCCCCATGCCGCATCGGCAGTGAGCGCGGCGCGTTTTTCCAGGTTCTGGGGATCGATGCGGAGTTGGAGCGGGCGTTCGACCGTGATGCGCCGATAGCCGAAGGCGGTGGTGGGAAACAATTTCGAGCGCAGCGGGAGATCGCCGGGGGCGGGTTCGTGCGGCCGGGCGTCGGCAAATAGGCGGGTGATGGCGGTAATGTGGTCCTCGGAGAACTGCTTACGCTTCGAGCCGAGGGATTTGCGCATCTTCTCGTGGCAGTCGGCGGCGTGGATGAGCTGGACGAGGCCCCTGCGGTGGGCGGGCTTGCGGTTGGAAAGGATCCAGATGTAAGTGGCGATGCCCGTGTTGTAGAACATGTCCGTGGGCAGAGCGACGATGGCCTCGACGAGATCATTCTCCAACAGGTAGCGGCGGATCTCCGACTCGCCGGAGCCCGCGCCACCGGTGAAGAGCGGCGAGCCATTGAGGATGATGCCAATGCGCGAGCCGCCTTCCATTTCGCCGGTTTTGCCTTTCTGGAGCGGGCGCATCTTGGCGACGAGGTGCATCAGGAACAGCAGCGAACCATCCGACACCCGCGGCAGTCCCGGGCCGAAGCGGCCGGCGAAGCCCTTGTGCTGGTATTCATCGGTGATGACCTTCTGGATCTTCTTCCAATCCACGCCGAAGGGCGGATTGCTGAGCATGTAATCGAAGAGGATGCCGGCGAGTTGATCGTCGGAGAGCGTGTTGCCGAGGCGGATCTTCGAAACGTCGAGTCCCTTGATGAGCATGTCCGCCTTGCAGATGGCGTAGGACTCCGGGTTCAGTTCCTGGCCGAAGGGGGCGAGGCGGGCGTGGCGGTTCAGCTCATGGACGTATTCCATGCCGCTGGAGATCATGCCGCCGGTGCCCGCGGTGGGGTCGTAGATCGAGCGGACGATGCCTTCCAGCGTGAGCAGCTCGTCATCCTCAATGAAGACCAGCGCGGTGGTCAGTCGCACGATGTCGCGGGGCGTGAAGTGCTCGCCGGCGGTGTCATTGGAAGACTCGGCGAATTTCCGGATCAGCTCCTCGAAGACGAGGCCCATGTGATAGTTGTCGATGGCTTTGGGCGAAAGGTCCCACGCGGCGAAGCGCTGGACGACGAGGTAGAGCAAGTTCGCGTCGTCGAGCAGGTGGATGAAGTCGAGGAACTTGAAGTGCTCAAAGATCTCGCGGGCGTCGGCGGAGAAGGACTGGACGTAAGTTTCGAGGTTCCGGGCGGTGTCTGTTTCGCCGAGTTTTCCGAGATCCATCGGCGAGGAGTTGTAGAAATGCTGCTTCGCCTCGCGTAGCAGAAGCTTCTCCTGGGCCTCCAAGGGCATGGCGGCCACCGCGGGCAGCTTCGCCAGCACCGCGGCCTTGGTGGGAGTCAGCACGCACTCCAGCCGGCGCAGCAGGGCGAAGGGCAGGATGATGCGACCGTATTGGGACTGTCTGAAATCGCCGCGCAGCAAGTCGGCGACGGCCCAGATCTCGTTGGCGGTGGAGGAGAAGTTCGGTGGCATGGAAGCGGGTGGATGCTGGGAGAAATCGCCAAAGGTGTGGAAACGAGGTTGAGCGAGGTGCTCAGGGTGGGGTGAGGCAGATACGATAAAGTGGCTTCGCTGCCAAGATTTTCCCCGCAACAGTTCCTGCAATAGAAGCAGCATTTGCCCGCATTATGCCGCATTTTAAATGCAAATGAACAGCGTGCCGCTTTTGCATTTGAGTCATTATAATCCATTGCAAATCAATGGTTTAAGAGGTATTTCTATGCAATAGAAGCAAGTGCCGGAAACAGGACTCGAACCTGCACACCTTTCGATACCAGAACCTAAATCTGGCAAAGCGCCGATTTTCCCTTGTAAATCCGTTCGGGTGTCCAAAAGGTGCGCAATTTTCTTGCCATTCGGCGCACATTGACGCACATTCCCGCGCATGGCGAGACAGAAGAAAAGACCCGACCTTGTGCATTGCAAGGTGACAGAAACCAGCCACCCAAAAGCACCATGGCGCGTATCATGGCCGGTTGAGCGCGACGGCCAGCCCGTCCGAGTGAGCAAGCGATTCTCCACCGAGAGCAAGGCGTGGAAGCACGCGGAGGAAACCGAACGCGACATTGACAACCACGGCGTGCGCTTTGGCGAACTGCCGCCCGAGGCCCGCCGCGCGTTCGACTATTACCGCGACACCGCTGCGGAGCTTGGCGAGGCCGGCGCAACCGTCCCGGCGTTTGAGCGGTTGGTTGCCGACGCGCTGGCCGCGATCCGCGCGGCGCACAACGCCCGCGAGGAAAACGCACTCGCCGTTGCCGAGGCCATCCCGCTTTTCATGGCCTACAAGGTCGGGCGCGTGGGCAAGCGGCAGGGGGAGAACCTCAAAAACCACCTCAAGCGGTTTGCTCAAGACTTCGGAACGCGCCCCCTGCGATCCATCACCGCGCTGGAAATCGAGACTTGGCTTTCATCCCTCCGCAGCCGCAAGAACCCCGACAGGCTGCCCGAGCCTCCCGTGATCGGGGCAATTGCCCGCAATGCCTACCGCACCAGCCTGTTCACGTTTTTCAAGCACGGTTCCAACGCATCAAGGCAATGGTGTGCACTCAATCCCATTGATGCGGTTGAATCGGAAAAGATAGCCACCACCGAGCCGCACGCATACACGCCGCAGGCTGCCGCAAAGATCATGCAGGCCGCGCTTGCCATCGACTCCCCCTTGCTGCCCGCATTGGCTCTTGAAATGTTCGCCGGCTTGCGTCCTTCCGAGGCAATGGCCATCGACCTTGCGGCGGTTGACCTCGCCGCCAAGGATTTCCGCGTGCCTGCCATTCATCGGAACGGCGAGCCGACAAAAACCGGCGCACGCATCGCGCCGCTACTACCGGCAGCAAAGGCATGGCTGGGAGCACAGCTGCGGCGCGCCGGATTTGCCTATCCTGGCGACCGGAACGGCCATTCAAGGGAAATGCGGCGCGTTCTTGAGGCGGCGGGCGTGACAGGCATTCACGACGGCGCAAGGCACAGCTTCATCAGCTACCGCACCGCAGAAACACGCGACGTTGCCGCCGTAGCCGATGAGTGCGGCAACAGCGTCCAAATGATCAAGACGAACTATCGAAAGATCGTCACCGAGGGTGCCGCCAAGAAGTTCTTCGCCATCAGACCGGAGAAACGCGTGCGGAAGGGCAAGGTAATGAACATCAAAACCGGGAGGGCCGTAGCATGAGCAAGGAATCACGGTGGGCACCGAAGGGCAGCGGGTGGAAAAAGAACAGAGTCCCAAAGGGCAGCCCGTGTTTGAATCAATGGACGCATGCCGCCACGGGGTGCATACGCTGCGACTGTGGCGAATACGTTGAAATCATCCATCCGAGCGGGTGGCGGCAGTATTCGGGCGAGGGTGGCGGCATCCTAACTTTTCATCCAGATGGCAGCGTGGAAGTCCATTGGAACGGAGCCGCAGCGCTCACTTCCGCACATGGAGCAGGGAATCGAAAGCTTCGCATCACAAAGGCAACCCCGAAACGCGCGCACGCTCAACTTGACGAGACTTTTGCCATGATCGCCGGCATTCGTGAATCGTTCATCATTCCACCCGACCACGCGCCATCAAAGATCCCTCATGAAATCCCAGGGCTTCCAACCGATCCCGACAGTTCACAGGCTATTGAACTCACGAGAATCTTCCACCGCGAAGCATATCAAATGCTGTCCGCGATAGTGAAGGGTGATGCTGATGAAATAAAACGCATCGCCGCGGCCGTGGAACATCACGAGGGAATCCGCACAGATATTTTGCAAACTCCGATGGAAGGGTTCCTAGACATCGCGGAGGCGATCCGAGAGGCCGCAATACAGGCTGGGGGCATCCCGTCGCGGCCCTCCATTCTCAAGGAATATTCCGCCCTCGCAGGAAACCGAGGCAATATCTCCACGGATTCACTTCGGGAGAAGCTTGGGAAAATGGGTTTTGCTTGGCTTCATGCCACGCATGGGAAGCGTGGGAAAAGAGAGGGGTGAAAGAGGGGTGAATGCCCCCCACGCGGAGAGGCTCGCACATCGGCAGCTTCCCGCTTAATGACACCGACTGAACATGTCATGACGCGCCACGGTGCCGCAGAAGCACCGTTTCAACTCCTAGACACGAACAAAGCCGCCGCCGCGTTGGGGATCGGCAAGCGCACCCTGCAAGAGCGTGTGGCCGCCCGTGAAATCGCCGTGGTAAAAATCGGCAAGGCCATCCGCTTCGATATCCGCGACATCGAAGCATTCATTGACCGCAACCGCCGCAAGGCCGTGGGGTGGAAGGGAGGAAAAGTATGAAGGTGTATCCCAAGCATCCCGGCGTCCGCTGTGCTGACCACGATCACCTACAGCTTGTCCTAACCTTCCACGGCGACCGCCGGATGGCGTTTTTTGAGAATGGAACGCGCTGCCCCTACCACCTCGACCGCGCAGGCAATACGGTTGTCGTGAGTGATGTTTCCATTCGCCTTGGAATTGATCCCCGCGAGAGG
The DNA here is from genome assembly GCA_947491475.1 of Akkermansiaceae bacterium. Classification (GTDB taxonomy): domain Bacteria; phylum Verrucomicrobiota; class Verrucomicrobiia; order Verrucomicrobiales; family Akkermansiaceae; genus Luteolibacter. The sequence continues at coordinate 28,372 of CANLKN010000029.1, forward strand.
CGAGAAGTCATCAAGATGATGCGCCGGTCAATGGTCAAGGAGACGCGTCCATACGGCCGCCTGCTCAGCTACAAGTGGCGGAAAGTTGTAACTCAACCGGATGGCGGCACGCAATGAACCCCACCCAAGAAAAAGCCCCGGCCCGCGCATTGAACACGGAACCGGGGAAGAATCAGGAACACCCGCAGGATACCACGACAACCGCAGACGGCAAGCCGTTATGCCTTCCTGCCCTTGGACTCTACGAAAACGCAACGGCAACCAAGCAGTGCGCCGACCTCACGATTGAGGAACTTTTCGAGGCGATACGGGGAGACGAGTTCAAGGAGCAGATCACGAAGCTGCGGGCAATGCTGGCTGCCGGCGACGATGATGGATATGACGTCGCCAAGAAAGACCTCATGGCCGTGAGCATTTCCGCCAGCGTGAAAGGCCGCAGAAAGAAGGCAGCCGAGGAAGGACGCATGATCCATACCGGATTCATCCAGGTCGATTTAGACGCCGGGGATAACGTCGGCTGGACGGTGGAGGAAATGCGCGACGAACTCATTGCCATCGAGCACATTCAAGGGGAGTTCATCACCCCATCCGGCGAAGGCGTGAAAGGTCTGTTTCGCATCTCACCAGTCCCGGCCGGTGTGGACCTCGTAGCGCAACACAAGCGCGCTTTCGCACAGGTTGCGAAACTGTTTGAGCAAAAGAACCTCACCATTGACGACGCGTGCTGTGACCCTGTGCGGTTGGCATTCCTGTCGCACGATCCCGAAGCGTGGCTACGAGAAGAAGAGGCAACGCCGATGGTGATTGATCCACTTCCGCCGCAGGCCGCACAGCCTATTGCAAAGCCGCCCACCGTGGCGAAGGCCCCGCGCCAAGGGCTTATCATCCGCGAAACTGGCGGCCACCGTGAGATCACAGCCGACGACGTGCGGGAAATGCTCGCTGTCATCCCTCCACGGCCAGAATACTCACAGTGGTTGCGCATCGCATCCGCCGTTTGGGATGCGGTAGGTGAAGCCACCGGCACCGCGCTTTTGAATGCGTGGAGTCCCGAGGAACGCGCCGGCGAGTACGCTAAGAAGTTTGCCCACCGTCTCAAAGAAGTTCACGCGGGAACTCTCGTCATGCTCGCCAAAGAAAACGGGTGGATTCACAAGAGCACCGCTTACCGAATCGCGGTTTCCAAAAGTCACGAGACGCCGCTGCCAGTGGATTTTCCAGACCTTACACGCTACGGCGAGTCTGACGCCGACAACGCGCTCAGGGTGCATGCCGTGGCTGGGGGTAATTTCCATCATGTCGCCGAGTCCGGGCAATGGCTCGTTTGGGACGGTTGCCGGTGGAATCCCGACAAGGACGGGAAAATGGTCAGGCTCTACCTCGCAACCATGGAGGCCGCCGCGTCGCAGGCAATCACGATGGAAAACCGCAAGGCGGGTGAGGCGCTTGTGAAACACGCGATGCGCTGTCGCGATGCCGCCAAGGTTGCTTCCGCGCTCACCATGTTGAAATCCGTGCAAGGCGTCACCATATCGGCAAACGACCTTGACGCCGATCCGTGGTTGCTTGGAACCCCGAGCGGACTGGTTGACCTCCGCACCGGACACCCCACCCCACCGGACAAGCGGGCGCTCGTCACAAAGTCGATTGCCTGCGACTTCGTGCCCGAGGCCGCATGCCCGACATGGGAGCGCGTGATTCACACCGCCGCCGCTGGCGATGCTGAGTTGATTCGCTTCCTCCAGGCTTGGACGGGCTACACCCTCACCGGCAGCGTCAAGGAAGAGTGCTTGGCGTTCCTGCATGGCACCGGCGCGAACTCCAAGGGCACCGTCACCGAGTGCATCCGGGCGCTCATGGGAGATTATGCCATGACCGCTCCTGAGTCGCTTTTCGTGGTTGATCGGAACTCATCCGCCACAAACGACATTGCCCGCTTGTCGGGTTGCCGGATGGCATGCGCGGCGGAACTCGACGAGTCCGCATCATTCGCTGAATCACGGTTGAAAGCCATCACCGGGCGCGATGCAATCACCGCTCGTTTCCTTCACCGGGAGTTTTTCGACTTCCAGCCAACCCACAAGTTCTGGATTTCCGGCAATCACAAGCCGAGCGTGCGCGGTGTTGACCATGGCATCTGGCGGCGCATCCGGTTGATTCCCTTCACCGTCACAATCCCGAAGGAAGAGCGCGACCTTGAACTTGCCGACAAGCTCCGGGCGGAACTTCCGGGGATTCTGAATTGGGCAATCACGGGTTGCCTGCTCTGGCAGCGCGAGGGACTGCAAACCCCGCAATGTGTCGCAAAGGCCACAGCGGACTATCAGGCAACCGAGGATGTTGTCGGGCAGTTCCTCGACGATTGCACCGAGGCCGCCGGGGACGAGCGCACGCTTCAGTCATCGCTTTTCGAGGCTTACACCGCATGGGCGGCGAAGCAGGGAATCCGCAAGCCACTCTCCGCCACCATGCTGAATCGGAAGCTGGAAGAGCGCGGACTGGAGAAAATCAAGGTAATGGGCGGGCGTTTTTGGAAAGGAATCACCCTCAAATCAGGTTAGGGGCGCGTTTCACGCCCCTAAACGGTAATTCCCTCATATACACGCGTGAGAGGAAATACCCCATAGGGGCGCGTTTTAAGCCCCTAACAGAAAACCGCCATATTTCTGTCCGTGCATCCACACACCGAAGCCCGTAAAAGGCGTGCGAGGAATGGGTTGCGGTTGCGAAAAAAACGCCGACCGCGCCCAGTCCTGGCACTGTTCACCCCCATATCTAGCCACCTCCTGCGGCTCCCCGCCGGCATTACAGCCACGGCGCAGGTCGAATCCGCCACAAGTCGCACACGCTGATTGCGATACGGCATGCCGGCCGATTCCGCATTTTGCGTGTTGTCACACGTACTGCCCACCGACCACGGGGGCGGGGGTCGAGCGGCGGCCGGCTGGAAAAACCGCGACCCGTTCACCTACCCTTTAAAAAATGTTCAACGCGGGCCAGACGCCGAGGGGTTTCATCCGGTTTTTGTCGGATGGACGAACGGTGGGTTGTGGGTTGACTCGCTGCGAACCCCTCAGCATGCCGGAATTGAGCGGGACAACCACCCGCCGGAAATGACCATGGCAGCAAAAAGAGGACGCCCGAAGGGACCACCGATCCAGAAACCGGGACCGAAGCCCGTCGTGCTTGAATGCCCACCGGAATTTGTGGAGACGATCCGCAAAGCCGAGGGACTGCATTACAACTGTGCGGAACACCGCGACCCCTACAAGTGCGCCATGGCACTTTGGCGGCGCGCACAAGGCTTTCCCCTGCGGCAGGTTGCCGCAGAGCTTGGCATGACTCCCGGCGGCATACGCCGGCTTCAGATCACCCACGCAAAGGCGCTCGACGAACAGAAGCGGCGCTTCTCCGCAATCTATGCCCAGGCCGCCAGCGAATACACCGAGTTGCTTTTCGATAAAGTCGATAGGCTTCGCGACAACCCGGAGCAACTCGACAGCCTTTCCCCTGACAGGTTGGCGCTCACAATCGGAATCATGATGGACAAGGCCGCACAACTCGCCGGCATGCCATCCAGCATCATCGAGGTGCGCCCCGGCGTGTCCATTGATGACGCGATCCAGTGCATCGCCGAGGCCCGCGCCCGTGTGGCTCAGAAGATGGCACACGGACAGTGCGCGAACTGATCCGGCAAGACCGATGGAATCGCCATCGGCGAAGGTGTCCAAAAGGTGTCCAAAATCGGGGCCTTATTCGTGCATTTCGGCGCACTTTTGCGCACTTTGGGAAAGGTGAGAAAAATCCCGATTTGTCTCGCAACGCCTTTATTTTAAGGGATTTGAGAAGCAATGCCGGGAACAGGACTCGAACCTGCACACCTTTCGATACCAGAACCTAAATCTGGCGCGTCTACCAATTCCGCCATCCCGGCTGCGGGGGTAGCCTACCGCCCGGCGGGGCCGGGGCAAGAACTCAATCGAGATACGCACGAAGTCATGTTTGGGCATGGCTAAATCAAGAAGCCGCAGACCGGAGATACCGGACTGCGGCTATAGCTTGCTTTAGGCCAACAGAGGATCATTCGGCCGCAGGCGGGCCACCGGGACGCGGGCCTTTTTTGCCGCCGGGTCCCTTTGGTCCGCCGGGACGTTGGGGCATGGCTTTGCGTTCTTCGGGGCTGAGTTTGCCATCACCGTCCTTATCGAATTTTTCGAGCATTTCGGCCTTCTGCCCTTCCCTCATCTTGGTCTTTTCTTCGGGGCTGAGCGTGCCGTCCTTGTCGGCGTCATATTTTTCGAGCATCGCTTTGCGGCGTTCTTCGGCCATGGCTTTGTGGGCCTCACGTGCCGCACCGCGCTCCTCGGGCGAGAGTTTGCCGTCGCCGTCTTTGTCGAATTTTTCGAGGATCTCGGGTGGCGGTGGTCCATGGGGGCGATTCGGGCGTTTCGGTCCGTCTTGCGCGGATGCGATGAGGCAAGTGCCGATCATCGCGCCCAGGGTCATCAGTGTGGTGGTTTTCATGATTGTTATTTGGTTTTGTGATGCGAACCCGTCTTCAGGTTTCGTCTGGTTGTGAAACCCTGATGGCGGGAAAAGGTTGCGGCGGAATTTGATGGAATGAGTTGCCACGGCCGGAGTGGCCGTCTTGGATGCGGCGTCTTATGGCTGATACTCCTCCGCCCAAAGCACCCGGCAAGGCGCTCGTATTCGTCCGGCGCACTGCCAGCACCCTATTGCTGTGGGGGCTGGTTTGCGCGGTGTTTCTGAGTCACCGCTCGTGGGCGTTCATGGGCTTGATCGGTGTGCTCACGGTGATCGCCACCATCGAATATTTCCGTATGCTGCGCGGCGCAGGCGTGAGATGTTTCCCGCGTTTCGGGCTGTTAATGTGTGTGGCTTACTGCGGCGCACTGTATGGATTTCTGATCACAGGCCACGCACCGCCGCCATGGTTGGAGGCGCTGGCTTTCTTCATCGCGCTGGCCGGAGCATTCGCATTGCAACTGCGCGAACCGGTGCGCGGCATCGAATCGCTGTTAGGTGTGGCGGCGACCGTGCTGGGCTTCGGATACATTGCTTTTCTCTTCAACTTCACGGCGCATCTGATCTTTGCTGTGCCGGGAGGATTGGAAACTCCCGGCCGCGTCGGGGCACCGGGTGCATTTCTCCTGCTATGGCTGTTGGCTGTGACCAAATTCACCGACATGGGTGCCTACATCACCGGCTCGATCATCGGCCGCCACAAGATGATACCGCACATCAGCCCGGCCAAAACCTGGGAGGGCTTCGCAGGCGCGTTGTTTTTCGCACAAATCGCCGCCTGTGGTCTCTATGTCTTGTTTCCAGACGAACTCGCGTTTTTTGAAAACTGGGGTCATGTCATCACACTCGGTTTCCTGTTAGCCGTTCTCGCGGTGATCGGCGACCTCGCGGAAAGTGTGGTCAAGCGCGCGCTCAACACAAAGGACTCCGGCAACATGCTGCCCGGCATCGGCGGCTCGCTTGACCTGATCGACAGCATCTGCTTCACGGCACCGGCGCTTTATTTCTATCTGAAATGGTTCCTGCTTCCCACCGCATGAAAGCCACCCGCAAACGTCGCGTTGTGCTTTTAGGTTCCACCGGATCAATTGGCTGTTCGACGCTTAAAGTGGCGCGCGAACTTCCCGATCACATTGAAATTGTCGGTCTCGCTGCCAACGGCAGCATCGAAAAACTCGCGCAGCAGGCACGCGAAACCGGCGTGCGCCACGTGGCGATTTATGATGTCACCAAGGAGGCGGCATTGCGCGCGCTGCTACCGGAAAACGTGATACTTCACGCCGGTGCGGAAGGCTTGGCGGAGCTTGCCACGCTCACCGATGCAGACATCGTGCTTATCGCAATCGTCGGCACTGCCGGCCTGCAACCGGCGCTGGCAGCCATCGAGGCAGGCAAGGATCTGGCGATCGCATCCAAGGAAATCCTGGTGATGGCCGGCGAAGTGATCACCAACGCCGCACGCTGCAAGGGCGTGACGCTGTTGCCGGTGGACAGCGAGCACAATGCGATCTTCCAATGCCTCGACGGCCATCGCGGCGGCGAAAAGGAAATTTCCCGGCTGATTCTAACCGCATCGGGCGGGCCGTTCCGCAAGCTGCCCGCCGATCAACTCGCGCATGTCACGCCGGAGCAGGCGCTGAAGCATCCGACTTGGGACATGGGCCCGAAAATCACCATCGATTCCGCCACGCTTTTCAACAAGGGCTTGGAAATGATAGAGGCCCGCTGGTTGTTCGGCATCGGCATGGAGCGCATTGATGTGGTGATTCATCCGCAGAGCATCATCCACTCGATGGTCGAGTTCACGGATGGCTCGGTGCTCGCACAGATGAGCCGCACCGACATGTGTTTTCCGATCCAATATGCGCTCACATGGCCTGATCGCATGCGTGGTGGATTGCAGCCGCTGGATTTTCCGGCGCTGGCGAAACTCGAATTCGAAGCGCCGCGTCATGAGGATTTTCCGGCGTTGGCTCTGGCCCGCAAGGCAGGTCTAACAGGTGGCACGCTGCCCGCGGTTTTCAATGCCGCGAACGAAGTGGCGGTCGAGGCATTCCGTTGTGGGAAACTTTCCTTTCCCGGCATTTGGCACTGCGTTTCCGCGGTAATGGAAGCGCATGAAGTCCAGCCATCCTCGACTCTTGAAGCCGTGGTGGCCGCCGATCAATGGGCACGCGAAACCGTTTCAGACATTCTGGCCGGTGGGTAAATGAAATGATCTGTTGTTGAGGATTTCCAAGCCGACGGAGGCTCCATGGCCTCGCACGCCATCAAGCTGAGGAGATAAGTGTTTCCCAACGATTGCTATGGCTTCTGTTTCACTTTTCGAGAGCCGCAAGCAGTTTTCCGTGGATGCCGCCAAAGCCGCCGTTGCTGAGCACGGCCACGACGTCGCCGGGCGCGGCTTCCTGTTTGACGCAGGAGATGATGCTTTCCACATCCGGCAGGTAATAGCCCCTGCCACCGAGGCGGGCGATGTCGGCGGAGAGTTTGACAGGATCAAGGCGGTCGTTTTCCGGGATCTTGTGGAGATCGTGCATGGCGGCGACGACGGCGAAATCCGCGAGCGCGAGGGCCTCGGCGAGTTCGTTCTGGAAGACGGCGCGGCGCGTGGTGTTGGAGCGCGGCTCGAATAGGATCCACAGGCGCGAATCCGGATGGCGCTGGCGCAGGCTCTGCACCGCAAGGCGGATGGCGGTGGGGTGGTGCGCGAAGTCGTCGATCACCTTGATGCCGCCGGCTTCGCCGCGGAGTTCCTGGCGGCGGGCGACGCCTTCGAAGGCCTCAAGCCCTGCGCGGATCTCATCGGAACTGAGACCGGCGAAGCTGGCGGCCGCAGCGGCCATCGCGGCATTGCGCACGTTGAATTCGCCGGTCATGCGCAGCGAGTAACAAACCCCGCCGAGGGTGAATGAACTGCGATTTTTCTCGTAGTTCACGTTTCCGATGCGCAGCGCGCAGGATTCCGAGAATCCGACGGACGTCACCGGACAGGGAGCGTCACGCGCGACATCGAGGCAGTCCGGCTCATCGCCATTGATGAAGGCCATGCCCTTGCGCGGGACGATGTTGAGCAGGCGGCGGAAGCTGAGTTTGATCTCGTCGAGCGAGTTGTAGATATCGGCATGATCGAACTCGATGTTGTTGATGACCACGCATTCGGGCAGGTAGTGGAGGAATTTCGAGCGCTTGTCGAAGAAGGCGGTGTCGTATTCGTCGCCTTCGAGCACGTTGAATTCGGAATCGCTGAAATGCGCGCCGCAGCCGAGGTTTTTCGGCAGGCCGCCGATCATGAATCCGGGATTGTGCCCGGCGTGGCGCAGCAGCCACGCGAGCATCGCTGAGGTGGTGGTTTTGCCGTGGGTGCCGGAGACCACGAAGTTGCGTTTGCCGCGCAGGAAGAACTCCTTCATCACCTCGGGCAGGGAATGATAGAGCAGCTTGCGGTCGAGCGTAGCCTCGGCCTCCGGGTTGCCGCGCGAGATCGCGTTGCCGATGATGACCACATCCGTGTCCGCGGGAATGTTTTCCTCGCGGTATCCTTCGGCAATGGTGATGCCCTGGCCGCGCAGGAAATCCGACATCGGCGGATAGACGTTGGCATCGCTGCCGGTCACGGTGAACCCGCGTTGTTTCATGGCGGCGGCGACGGCGCCCATGGCGGTGCCACAGATGCCGGTGAAGTGGAAGCGGGTCTTGTCGGACATGGAAGAGGGCGAGGCTAGGAAGCAAAATCCGCGCTGCCAACCCGTAATACGGCCGGATCCGCGCGATGGGGCTGCTCGACAAGGCGTCGGCCAAACTCCGCAAGAAGAGCAGCCGTGCGGGAGAGGCCGTGCGGGAGCACAACCGGCACGAGGCGGAACGGACCGTCTCCATCCTTTCCAAGGAGTTGGGCCTTCCAGAATCACGGGAGGAACTCATCAGCCTCTGTTACGCCGTGCAGGGCGATCCCGCCCATTGGCGATGACTCCCCGTTCTACACCTCCCTCGGCTATGTCCCGGCCAGCAAACGCCACCCCGGCCGCCCCCGCAAAAAACGCATGCCGTGACGAGAGGGTTTGTGAATCTGGTTACTCTGACCACATACACCACAATGGCGACCCGTTCCACGAACAAGCATCGCAAATTGCAGCCAACGGCGAACTACCGCGCCCAGCCACAGCCAAATTGTTCATTCCAACGAATTGAGATCGGCCTGCTAAATTCTTGAAATGGTGCCTGGTGTGAACCGACTTCCGATACCGAAAACCCGGTGGGGCTGGCGCGCCGTCGCCGGCCCACTTGTCGCCAGCTTGTCCGCCCGTAGCCTTGGCGAAGGAGGGCGGCGCGCGTGGCGAATGAAGCGCCTACCAATTTTCACGATCAAAAGTGCAAGCTGTCTTGCCGCGCCTCAAAAATTCCGGCAACCTGCTTCCACCTCCATGAAACGGGAAAATCGCCGCCGACAACGCCAGCGAGCACCACGCGTTGCTGCCGATTCCGTTGCTGCTCCGTCTCCCGTTCCACCGCGCCCCGAGATCCTGCACATGGACGGCCGCCACCTGATCTGGCGTGCCACCCAGCGGCCCGCCCCTGGTCTGCCATTGAGCCCGATCACCTGGGACATCCAGCTCCGGGAAAATGACATCGCCGTCCGTGCCGATCTCGACGTGCAGGGAGAAATGCGCGACATCGATTTCCGAGAAGTGCGCGGCAGACTCAATGATGTCCTTGTTTCGGAATCCTTCGCTGAAGGATCCATCGCCTTCCACACCAGACGCATGCGCCGCTCCCTTTACTGGCAGCGCTCACCCGATGACGATTGCAGCCATCTCACGCCTGCCATGTTCGATGAGGCGCAAGCATCGTGGACGTTTGGCACATCGATGTCGCGTCAAACCTCCGACTGGAATTTCCCCTTGGATGTTCCCGTCGTCCGTCCTGCCTCGAACCAAATGCTTCTCGAACGGTGGGAGGAACGACAATGGGCGGCCTATGCACGCCAAAGGCTGAAGTGGACTAGGAAACTCTCACTCGATCCAGATTGCGGCGAAATCATGCGAGGTATGGGAAATATCTGCCGTCTGCGCCTGCTCCACTACTGGCAGATCCCAGAGTGTCGCCAGTTGTTCACCTCCTCTAAACCCTTCACCATCCTGTTCTGCACGCCGGGTCTCATGCCGGAACTCGACGACACAACGAATCCATTATGGAAGGAAACCGCGACCCACATGGCGCGCCTGCCGCGCCGGGAATGGATGGTGCGACTCGGTCTGCCGGCCAACCGCCAAGCCGTTCGACTCTTCACGCGTATCATCCCGCGCCTGATCGTCCCCCAGCTCCCATTGATCCGCCAAGCATTTGCCAATCCGCTCGCGATCAAGCGGCTTTCCGACACCACCTGCGCCATTGATGAAATGATGCTCCGTCTCTGCCAATACGAAACGTTCCCCTTGTATTGGCCCCTCTTCCGCCAACTCTGCCGCGACCGGGAGAAATGCGACCCCTCATTGAGCTACATCAACCAAATCATCCAATTCTTCCGGGACGACGACGCCATCAGCTGTCGCATGCGGCAACGCTTCCGCTGGGCACGCAGCGTGGAGGATCTCAAGAAAGTCCAGCGCGCTGCCGGATGGCTCCGCACGCACTGGCACGGACTCTTCGATCCCGGTGTCCAAGACGACCTCGGAAACCTAAGCGCCCCGCTGCCCGAGACCGAATCCATCCGCCTCCTCAATCGCCCCCAAGACCTGCTCAATATCTCATCCGCCAACGACCTCTGCCTCGAACAATATCTCCACCCCATCACCCAAGGGCAATACGCCCTCTACCAAGTCCGCCACCAAGGCGAATTCGCCGTCGCCGGTCTCCGCCGAACCGATGACGGATCATGGGAAATCGACCAAATCAAAGGTCCGAAGAATGCCGACCCGTCGAAGGCCTTGGCGGGTCACGTTGCAGCCTGGTATCAGTCCAATATCCCAATCCTTCACTCCGAAATGATTTCTTGAAATCGGCAATTCGCCATCATATGGTGG